>JAGVNU010000013.1 GCA_020053105.1 Thermodesulfovibrionia bacterium | reverse complement strand
GAACTCAATTGCGGCAATACCCTGCATGGTGCTGAGCGCCATGCGGAGTTCGTCTGCACCGGCATCGTTTCTTCTCAGACGCGGGCTCTTTACCCTGAGTCTTCCCGGAATATTGTGCATGTAATAGCTCATAATTCCTCCTTAAGCATAAATTTTTTGAAGGTTTTGCATACCGGATATCCCGAACATCTGAACCTGATGACATTGCCCTCCAGCTTATAAACATTCATGGGCTTCCCGCATTCAGGACACACCGGCTTGCCCTGTACCATCGGCTTCCTTGTCCCCATGGTGAATTGCCTGCTGCACATAAGACACAGGTAACGCTGCTTCCCTGTCTTGATCCTGCCGTTTTTGTATACTGCATCAGCAGAACAGGCTGGGCACTGTATCTCTGCCTTGTCGGTCATGACAGTATCTGTTTTCATATTATTATGATATACATGCTATGTTGCGCAATGATGAAGAATATATTAAATTTTTGTAACATTTCAGCCGCTGAAGCCGTGGCGGTATGGTTTTCCCCCAGGCATTAAGCTTATTTTGTTTCAACCGTTTCCTTTATCCACGCTTCTATCTTTGCCTTGATTGCATCCCGTATCTTTCTTGTCTCCTGAAGTTTTTCTTCATGTGTCCCTTTCAGCGCTGAAGGGTCGGGGAAACTCCAGTGCAGCCTCTTTGCAAATCCCGGAAAGACAGGGCATCTCTGACCGCTGGTTTCATCACACACGGTTATAACATAATGGAACAGCTTCCCCTGCCTGAGGAAATCAAAAACACTTTTTGTTGCATTCCGGGAAATATCTGTCCCTGTTTCCTTCATGACCTCCACGACGAGGGGGTTCAACGCCCCAGGTTCGAGTCCTGCGCTTTCAGCCTCAAACCTGTCCGCCCCCAGGGTGTTTAAAATTGCCTCGGCCATCTGGCTGCGCGCGCTGTTATGGATGCATACGAAGAGGACCTTCTTTTTCTTCACGATCAATGCTCCAGGCTGTGCAAGCTGATTGAGTACGAGCCGAACTCGATCATATTCTGCAGCGACCGTTTATATACGGAACATGCTTCATGATGCCTGCTCATGCATAATTTGATTTCAACCCCTTCCATATTTGTAATAAGATTACTGGCAGCTTCACAAACACTCCCGCCGATACTGCCTTTAAGATTTGGACACTTTACAACTCCTATTGATCTCATGCCTGCTACCTCCTTAACATAAGCTATAGACAGATTATAAAGGACCGCCTGTTACATGTGCGTTACAGGGAGGTTAAGATTATTTAACATTAGCAGGCACAGCGATACGTTATAGTTTCCCATGTATGGGATCACATTTGTCATTTATCAGAGCTGTTTTGCAAAGCTGATTTCATCTTTCAGAAGTATCTCCACAGCGGCCTTCTCGCGCAGGGATTTTGCGTAGAGGTCCGCCTCCTGCTTTGCCTTTTCCATACGAAGAAGCTGGCGTATCTGCTCTTTGACGCTGTCATATGCCAGGATGGTTTCCGGCTTTCTGTCGAACACTCTGAACAGGTGGAACCCATAGTCCGTTTCGACAATTTCACTTGTTTCTCCCGGCTTCAGACTGGAGACAACACTTTCGAGCTGTTTTTCGAGTTGTCCTGTTTTGATATAGCCCAGATCACCGCCGCTTGTTCTTGTTGGACCGTCAGATTGACTCCGTGCAAGGGCCGCAAAATCCTCGCCTTTCTTAAGGCCCTTCAGTATTTGTTCGGCCTTACTGCGCGCCTCCTGCTTGCGGGAGGCCTCCCATTGCGGGTCAGAGTGGATAAGGATGTGGCTGACCCGGACCTGCTGCGACTGCTTGAAGAGGTCCAGTCGGCTTTCGTAATAGGCAACCATGTCGTTGTCAGGCACCTCAACCTTTGCAGAAAAGTTCCGCTCGATATATTGCTGCACTGCGCTGTTCCTCTCCAGTCGTGACCGCAATATCTCCTCCGATATATTACTCCTGCTCAATTCATTTTTGAATTCCGTCTCATTCGCAAACTGCTTCTTGAAAGTCTCGATTTCTTTATCGATGGCATTTTCATCAGACTTTATGCCCGCTTTCCGGCCCTCCTGATGGAGTATCTCCAGCCGGACCAGACTTTCGAGCACGTCCATTTGCACAGATACAACCTGTTGAGCAGTGAGAGGTCTCCCGAACTCCAGAAGCCTCCTCTGGATCTTCAGGACCGCTTCATCAAATTCCGCCTTTTCAATCGGCGACCCGTTCACCATGGCCGCTTTATTGGCTGGCTGGGGCTTCGCATCTTCCGCCCCGGCGGGAAAGGACATAGCCATGAGACTGACAACCATTAACACGATATGATAAGTTATAACTCTTCTCAGCATTTTTCTTTTACCTCACTTTATTTATTGATTTTCTTTTTTTCGATTTCCTCGCGGTACTGCTGGAGGAGCTGCTCCAGCTCCACCTTCTTTACCTGAGTCAGGGGCTCCTTCTCCAGAAGGATTGTCCCCAATCCCTTGTTCCTGTAATTTGTCACCAGCTCCTCTGCAATAATGCCGAGGTCGGCATTATTCGCCTTGCAGCGGCCCAGGTCCTGCGCTGTCTTTTCCTGTTCAGCCTGGACGGTCTTTTTCTCAGCCGCGGCTGTTTTCAACCCTGCCTGAAGCGCCTGCTTTTCTTCGGTCAGCTTTTTCAGCTCACTGTCAAGGTCTTTGTTCTTCCGTCCCATTTCCCGGACCTCTTTATCGGCCCTGACAGCCGCCTCTTCCGATGCCTTGATCCTCAGCTCCTGCCCCTGCATCTGTCCGTTCAGTTTAATTAACTGCGCATCAAGGGCCTGCCTCTCGCTTCTGAGTTTGTCCAGTTCCGCCTGTGACTGTTGTTCGGAAACAGACGTTTCATATTTCCCCTCCGCCATCTTTTTCTGCATGAAGGCGACTTTCTTTCCGGCCTCTTTGATCTTTTCATGCGCCGCCTCCCGCTCCTTATTGACTCTGCTGTTGCCTATGCTCAATCCGATGATCAGGCCGATAATGAGCGCCGCCAGGGGGATTATGATTTTTAACGGCCGGGACATACTGTTCATTTATTACCTCCAGACTTAAAATCTTGCATTTAAATCCACCTGCAGCACATCGATCGCCAACGGAGGGCCGCCTATCTCATCCGCAGTCAGCCATCGAAGGGTAAGCCAGGCGTTCTTCATCAGTCCGTATTCAGCACCCAGTATCCAGCCCCTGGCATTGGTGCCTCCCAGGTGAAAATCAGAATCCGTGAAGGCATCCACTACAGCGTCGCCCCCCAGGTATTTATAATAGAGATACGCCTTCCAGGACGGGACCCAGTCGTCGGGTGTCTCAATAGCAGGGGAATCAACGGACATCCCGAACTGATAACCTGCAATATCTTTTTCAGGGTCTGCAAGACCTGTAAGATCAGAGACCTCGGATTTATCAAACCCGTAGTTCTTGACATAATCGCCAAGTAGCACGACATGAACAGGGTCCCAGAACCCGATATCGAGGGTACCGGTAAGATTCATCTCCCTGAACTTTGAAGCAAGACCCACCTTGAAACTGTTGTCCGGATCGATCCAGAATAAGGTATTTCCCCTTTGCTGATACTGGGGGGCAGACCAGTCGGTGGGGCCGCTTCTGTCCAGGGGATTATTGTTTCTCACGCCGGTGATGTTACTGAATAAATAGTAGGCCGCCCCGACCTTCGCGGATATCCCTTTCTTCTCTTTCTTTTCCACCCCGATCTGTCCTCCCGCGAGCCACTTGGCCTTGGTAGAGAGGTCGTCATACTGCAGGGGGAAAGCGCCTTCGGTAAGATAAAATGTCCATGAGTCTGTAATTGGTTTCCGCAAACTCAGCGCAAGCCCCTCGAAGTTCAAATCACTGTCCCATACAAGGTCTGATGAAAACCAAGGGTTGGGCATCCTGCCACCGTATATTGTGAAGAGGGTAGGATTGTACTCAAGTGTCTTCTGATTAAGCTTGAGATAGGCCTGCTCCATGACTATACCGTCCTTGTTCATATAATCTCCCAAAAGGGTATTGGTTGAAACCGGGTTTGACGAATTGCCGGTAGCCAGGCGCAACGCGGCCTGCAGCTTATGAGTTCCGGCCGGGTTTTCCGAGATGTCCAGCTCAGTGCCGAAACGAACCCGGTACTTAAAGCGATACTGGTTCGACCGCGTGTTCATAAGCTCCCGCGTGTCAGTGCCCTGAGATATCCTGAGGAACTCGTCAGAGTTGTTTTCGTCAAAACGGTCATACTCATACCGCAAGCGAACATCGCCGCTGAAACGCACGCGCTTGCTCCACTCAGGCGCGGCTGCGGCAAGCTCTGCGACCTTTCCGCCGTACAGCAGTTCCGCGATCTTCTGTTCAACATACGACACTTTCTGATTGATCTCCGCGATCTTTTCTTGCTCTTGCTCAGACGCCTCTTCAACGGCAGGGACAGCGGCTGCTGTCTTGATTTCCTCAGGCAGCGCCTCCTGCGTTTCGGTCTTCAACTGCTCAGGTATGTTTTTCCTGATCTCCTCGGTGACACTCGCAGTGATCTTTCCGATCTGTTCTTTCTCACGGTCCTGAAGCTCCCTGGACAACTCCTCCCGGACCTGGGCCATGATCTGGTCCTTGAGCTTTTGCATAAGTTCAGCGGTAAAGGCCGCTGATATCTTATCGATCATCTCCTGCTCGCTGACCTGCGAAGCCGCAGGACCGCTGCCTTTTCCTCCTGCCGGGGCAGATCCATCTTCGCCGCGCTGCTGAACATTCGGGACAGGTTCACTCCGGAAGGGTGTTTTCTCATGCCTTATCGTCAGCGGCACGGGGGCCGTGGCACAGCCGAAAATAATCGTCAGAAGAAAAACCGCAATGCCTTTACTTATATGTCTTCTCAATTCCGCTGATGCTGTTAACGCCGTAACTATGACACTAATTTCCATTATGTTCTCTCATGACCTCTCTTTCGAAATATTAGTAGGAAGTAAAATCAAAACACTCATTAAGCAATTTTATTAACTTCTGACTTCTCACTTCTTACTTTCCAACTTCTTTGTTGTTAGCTCTTAAAAGTCATCTTGATCTTCATCGTACGAGGCATGCCGTCCGGCGGCGAGTCGCTGAAACTTATATCGCCCAGGACCTGTTTTACCGTCTCGTCCATTTTATGGTTCCCTGATGAGCCTATGATTCTGTGCTCAACAATACCGCCATTAGTGTCCACTTTCAGTTTCACGACCACCTGGAGTGTTCCCCGGGGCAGGCCGCCTTCCACGTCCCAGCGCTTCATGATCCTTTTATGCAGTTCGCTCTCTACATAATGGGTATATCCGCCGTATCTGGCCATAAGGGACAGATTTTCGAGACCGCTGCCCCCGCTGCCCGCAATGATGCTCCTGCCTCCCTTTTTGCCGACGATTCCGAAGGAGTCCCCCCCTGCTGTGCCTTCAGCATCCACACCGAGGGTATCTCCGGCCGGAGTGTTATCCGGATCACCGGAAGGCTCACTGTCATTCGGGATCACCTCCTGCGGGATATCAGTAACGACTTCCTCCTTAAGCTCCTGTTTGATTGGCTCAGGCGGCTTTTCCTTTATCTGAGGCGGCGGCTTCAATAAGGTCACCGTGGTAATGCTTCTGTGTTTGCCGGGACTGTCAGAGGACAAAACACCTTTGACGAGATATACAACGGCGCCTACGAATACCACCATCCCTGCAATGAGTATCCATTGCGATGCAGATGTTTTATTCATTTTTTTATCCGGCATGGTATCTCCGCAGTAGAGGCAGGTTTAAAACCTGCCCCTACATCTATCTGTCTTTTCATTTAACAAGTTTCTGCGTCACCAGACCCAACTGTGTAATCTCCAGCTTCTGCAGCAGGTCCAGCACCTCGATGACGCTTTTATATGCAATTTTTTCATCTCCCCTGATCACGACAGGGAAATTGGGGTCTGCGGCCTTGTACTGCCTGAGCCTGTCTTCAAGTTCGCCGATAGTAATCGGAAAACTGTCGAGATATATCGTGCCTTCCGCAGTAATGGTGATCGCCTTTGTCGTTGACTTGACCTTGCCGACAGCCGCGCTCGCCTTTGGGAGGTTCACGCTTATCCCCTGTACAGAGGCCGTGACCACGATCATGAAGACCAGCAGGAGGTTCCATGCAAGGTCCAGCATGGGGACCACGTTGATCTCATCATGCACTTCATGATCGTCGTAGGGATTTTTCCTCATGACGCGTCTCCGCTACCTTCTTCCAGTTTCAGAATGAAGTCATCGATAAACGCATTAATATCTGCATTCATGTCTTTGATCAGACCCACGAGATAACTGCTCGCGAACAGGGCGGGAATCGCAACGATAAGACCGGCCAGTGTACACGCAAGCGCAGAGGCAACTCCCGGCGCGATGGCCGTGAGGTTCGCTTCGCCGCTCTCGGCAAGACTCGCAAAGGTGTTCATGACCCCCCAGACCGTTCCCAGCAGGCCGAGAAACGGCCCGCCCGCAACGCTCATATTCATTATGACCATTCCGGCTGAGAGCTTTCTGCTTTCATACATGGCCTCCTTCTCGACCGCCGCCTTGAAACCATTTATAGCGTGCTCGGAGAACCCCTTATGCTCTTTAGAGGACTTCCCTTTCCTTTCCAGCCAGGACTTTAACTCTTCGCAGCCTGCCCGGTAGACACGATAGAGCGGAGATCCGGAGAAGTCCTGGTCTTTCTCAAGAAGGGTGAACGTGTGTTCGATTCCCCGGAAAGAGTGTGAAAATGATTGATTGTCTTTTTTGGACTGACGAAGCAATATGACCTTTTGCTGAAACACATAAACGGACGCAAACCCCATCAGGACAAGGATACCTATAATGACCCATCCATCAAGGGTTATGGTCCTTACTATCACCTTCATAAGGTGGATGGTCAGCGATTCACTGCTTCCCCCTCCTGACTCTTCCTGCATATAGGATGTAAGCATGCCGTCCGGTCCCTGGCCCTGGAAGGCGGCCTTTATCCAGCCGGCAGATCTGGCTGTACCGGACAACTGCATCTCGTCCACATCTCCGGTAAAGACATTGCTCCCTTTCGCCGATGCGCCGATGATGATGTCTGCAGCAGGCGCAGGGACCATTCCCCTGAGTTTGATATATGCGGTCTCACTGCCGTCGAGATACAGCGTGATCCGGTTGTCAGGGTCTGCGGTAACAGCCAGATGGTGCCAGCCGTTCGGGGTCAGTACCGCTGTTTTAGGCGTCACCGTCGTCTGCCCGCTGCCGGAACTGAGACTGCAGTAGACCTTCGATTCTTCCACTCCCACAATAATCGACTGCTTACCGTCGTCCCACGACAAAAAATGCGTATTGCCTTCAGACTGGTTGATACGGACCCAAGTGGAGAAGGTAAAGCCTTTCGTGAAATTAAGCGACGCGGCCCTGGTGATAGTCATCAACTCTCCGGCGCCGCTGAACTGGGCGCCGTTGCCCACAACTGAAGGGACACCAAGCTTCCCTGAAAACGAGGCCGCGTGATTGCTATAGGCCGTTGAGTCACGCGGATTGCCGTCCTCATCGCCCAGGTGATAGACAGCCACCTGGTTCACATCGTACGTGCCGCCCGCGTCCTGGCCGTCGGGTGCAGAATCATTTCCATAATACATCCATATGGAATCCTGACTGCCGCCCCCGGATATCCTGGGGACCTTGACCCATATGAGGGCAATCTCTTCCATAGGATCAAACTTCTCGATGTGATATTTCAGGGGAGACTTATCGTCAAGGCTTACAAACCTGAGGTCCGAACCATCCTCTTTTGCGCTTGGAAAACTGAAGTTGCCTGTATGCAGGCGGACCAGCAGCGGGACATCGGCGACATTCTCATCGATTCCGGCCCCGTTTGAAGAAGTATCAAATTGAATCTTCATCCTCTGCTGCCACTTCCCGTCCCACCATGCATTAGCATCAGGAACTATAAACAGTCCGATAGTAATCATCAGCAACACAATCAGCGCTGACATTTTATTCAGCATGCGCAGTTCCGATAAAAAGGCCCCCGGAACACCTCTTTCAACTTTGTCTTTCTTTCTGTCCACCTCTTACTCCTCCTCTTCCTCTTGAACTAAATCTATGACTTTCACGTCCAGCCACTTCATTAAGATGTCATCTATCATCTGGGCCGCCTGGGCGGTCCTTTCCGCAGCTATGCCGGGGGTCGCGTCACCGGCCATTTGGCCGGGCTGCGCCACGGTGCCGGCGCCGCCTGTGAGACCTCCAAGGGCCGCGCCGCTTGTAGACGCCTGCGGAACGCCGACAGACCCTGCGGAGAAACTGATGTTGGCCGAATTCTTGACTTCGAGCGCCGCAAGGATGATTTTGCCCCCCGATATCCCGGCCTCACCCGCATCGATGACACCGCTTGGCGCGGTCAGATGGATATCACCCGGCTCCGGCGGGTTTTCTCCGTAGGTAACTGCGCGTATTCCGCTGCCGACTGCGGGAGGAGTAAATACCTCCAGATATCCGCCATCAGGGAGTTTTATCTTCTTGGGCGGATCAGCGCTGACCGCTGTCCTCGCACCCCTTCCTGCATTGATGTCTCCCCAACTCCAGATGGTAATATGGCCAAGGGGGGGATCGTTTTCCTGCATATCATCCATGTCCTTCCTTGAGAAAAATGTCATGATCCTTGATTCGTGCACGTTGACATCTCCCACAGAATATATATTCACTCCACCACCCGCTGCAGTCATGATCCCGGTTTTGGTATTTGCCGCTTTGGAAGTGGACAGGGCGGTTTTACCTACGTTGAGGTCGCCGCCGGAGATGATAAAGAGATCGGACTGTCCGAACGGCACCGCGATCTGAGAGGAGATCATGTTGATGTCGCCGTCCCCCGTGGGTGTTTTCCCAAGTATGCGTTCGATTATGCCGTGCCGTGTTGCCTCCAGAAGCTCTGCAGCTTCGCCCGTCTTTTTCCGGGACATTAAGTCAGCATACTGATCACCTGCATGACGAATTTCATCAAAGAAGGTCCTGACCATGCCGTCAGTCATGTCCTTATCGTATCCGGATATAACGATGAGGGCGCCTCTCTCCTTGCCGAGCAGGTAATTGTTGAGCCTGCCGATAGCCTGAATCCCTCCATATACCGAATAAGCCACCCCGCCTGACGTATACTCATAGTTGTTTGATATCCCAAGGTCGATAGAATTCCCGGCCTGGACCATGAATACTCCGGGACCGCCCTGTATCAGGCCCGTTCTTTCAGTAGGGAGGCCTGTGTACAAGTCGATTATTACATTGTCCCCCAGCACGATATCGCGTCCTGCAAAGACACTCGTTACATCTTCCTTGTTTATGTTCTGCCCTTCATATGCCATGTCGATGATGTCCCGTCCCGCCGTCACGTACGCCTTCTTCGGCAGATAAAATTTTATATCCTTTATGTCCCTGCCGGCATTGATCAAGATAGGTTCCGGGTCATCTCTGTGCAGCGGACCGGCGTCTCCATAGTAGCCGTGATTGTTTGGAACAACGCTCCCTTTTACGATTCTGTCCGATATCCAATTCGATCTGGTTACTATATCTGCTGAGGTCGCAAAGCGGTTGAAACTATTATTGGACGAGAAGCGGCCGTACCACTCATCTGGGTCCATGTCGGACATCATAATCTGCGCATAACTCCTGTCCACGGCGGTCGTGGTTAAATCGACCCCTGCCGCGAGTCTTAGATTGCCGTCGGCCGAAGGGGCGAGCGTGAAGTCTTTATTAAGTACAATATTCCCTCTTACCGCCTCGATGTCGACCCTGGCCGGAAGGACCGTCTCGGTAATCTCTTCATTAAGGTCATTGCTGTAAAAGGGCGACTTACCGGCGATCGTCACATCGGTCCCTGCCTTCAGGCTTATGCTTGTGTCCCCGGTATATGCGCAGCTCACGTATAGCGACCTGTCATTTTTGTTGCTTGCAAGGCTCGGATTCAGCATAGCCCCTATCTGAATTTCCCCCAGTGCCGTAACATTCATACGGCTGTTGAAGAGCTCGATCTGGACCCGCCCGGTGTCGGTATCTGCGCCGAAGTTCCCCATGGCATGGAGGTCCCCGTTTCCGTTCATACTGAGGAACCGGCCTTGCATATCACCTCCCGCATAAATTGCAATATCTCCGGAGCCGAATGTGTATTGATTGAGTTCCGGGTCCCATGCCCCGGCACCGAAGGTCCCTGCCTGCGACATGAAATCCCTTCCTGCGCGGACATAAATATCCCCTCCTCCCATTGTCGCAAGCCCCTGCGTTGCCGCCTTGTCATAGTCGGCAGAAAATACCCCCAGCAGCTTCTTATTAAATTTGCTGCCTTCGTTTATCAGAGTAAATTTGTCCCATATCAATGAATCAAGTTTCGAAGGCGGCGTCCATGTCACATTGCCGCTGTTATACTTCCCTATATTCCCTCCCGCGTCGATGCTGATATCACCGCCGTTGAAATATCTCCAGTATTCTTCCCTTGATGTTTCCGCGTCGGTCTTTTTCAAATAATCAGGATCATTCCTGAGCGTCGGTGTCGGGTCGCTACCAGCGGGTGTTCCTGCCGGGGCCTGCCCTGTCGTACGGATAGAGCCGCCATTGAGCTGGAGATCACGTCCTGCGCTGACACTTATATCACCCGTGGCTGTTTGGACAGCACCGCCGTCGATAATAAGGTCCCGTCCCACGTTCCCTCTAATGGCTCCGTCATATGAGGCCAGGTTGTATTTTATGGTGCTGTTGATCATGTATCCGGGGCCGAGGTTACCTCCCTGCTGTTTGCCGATAATCGTGTCGTTACCGGAGGCGAAGCTGACAGGCGCGCTCTCGGAATAAACAACCTTCTGGTCCGCAATCCTCAGGTTCCCAACCGGATTTCCTGCTGAGCCCGTCCTCCCCTTTATTACCGCCATGTAATTCGCACCGGCAGTGTCTGCGCCGGCAATGAGATTAAACCCCCATGAGTCCCTGACAGAGGAAGTGGTGAGGCTGTTCCTGTCTGTCGGATGGTCCACAAGGTTGCTGTTGATGTAGAGATTGCCGCTTGCCCGGAGTGTGAGGACACCCGGCGCCTGTTCGCTGCCGAAACGGACACCGCTCATGTCCCATTGCGTGTTCCAGTTGATATCGCCAGCGCTCACCACCTCGATACCGGGGAGGTAGTGGAAGGCGGTGGTATTGGCGTCCACTTTGTTGCTCAGCCTCTCGATAGGTGCATTTGCATAGTGGGCATGAGCATCATCAAGCGCCGATGTAAAATTAAAAACATCATAGTTATACCTCCTGACAGCCTCCACGTAGAGCGCTGAAGCGCCCTTTACAGAGCGGTTGAGGGAGATGTTGACATCGCTTTCGTTTTGCCGGGCCCGCATATAGATGATTCCGCCCGTGCTGCCGGAGACATCAAGCTCCCGGGCAGAAACAATGACCGCCCCCCCAGAGGACCTCAGAGAGACCTCTCCGCCGATGCCGCCGTTTGTCCCGGCAGCTTTGATCACTCCCTCACTGAAGACAGTAAGATCACCATGAGCATAAAGTTCAACATTCCCGCCGTCCTTGTAGTACGTATCTTCATGTCCCCTGGAATCACTGGAATATGCAGAAGCGTCTATCGTCCCATAAACATTTATTTCACCGCTGTCAGCAGTAAGTCTGACCATATGTGCCTTTACCGCCCTGTCAACAATTAGTCTTAAGATCGTGGGATCATTTTCATCGGTTTCATATGTATATGTCATGTCCGGCGTAACCACCATATTGCCTGTCCGCGCCCGGAGATCGATGGATTCAGTGAAGCCGCCTGCCTTTAGCGTATCATTCAGATTTGGAAGATCAACCGTGTGCGCATCCAGGACTAGTGATCCGCCGCGGCCAATGCTGCCGTCCTTTTTAACGCCTGCGGTCCCCTTCAGAACGCCTTCAGTAAGAACGCCTCCCTTCGGTGCCAGAAGGGTCACGAGACCTGCATCGCCCTGCGTTCCGGCAGAGACATCGAGCAGAGACCCCTCCTGCAGATCGATCCTGCCGCTTTGCTCCTGTCCGGTTCCATCGATGAAGTTCGTTGCCAGGGTTACCCGTCCACCCGGTGCATCATCTGTTCCTGTTGCGAGGATGGCTCCGCCCTGATTCAGGATGATGCCGTCCTGGTCCAGGAAGGCGACTGCGGTGGTGAGTTTAATATCTCCCCCATCGACCTGAATGACCGTACCGACCTCTATCTTCCGCGCCGCAACCTCAAGCACACCTCCTGCGCCTGATGGTCCGGCTTGTTGGCCTCCGGGGCCCATCATCTTTATAAGGCCGGCCGGATTAAGGTCATTCTTCCCGGTCCCGGCAATAACCCTGAAATCAGGGGCCTGATACAATCCTTCAGCCGTGGAACCGGCACTGTTCGTTATGCGGGAGGCTGTAATATCAAGGTCCGCGCTTCCAGTGCTCAGGGTCCCTTTGCCTGTGAATGCGACATCTCCCTTGCTGTTGAACGCAATTTTCTCAAAGCCGCCGAAGTAAACGTCCCCGCTGCCGATATTGATTTGGTCGGCCTCCTTAACTGTAAATACCCCCATCCCGACCTTGCCGTCCGGGAGTTCTGTCGTTGATGTACCTCCTGAATTCTTGAGATTCACAACCGGCGCTTCCAGGGTAACCAGAGATGCGCCATCCTGTTTCATATCGAGAATGCCTGCTGCATCAAATGTCAGGCTGCCGGCAGCGGACAGTGATCTGTCCTCCATGAACCGAATGTCCGACGCACTTGCGAAGGTAATGTTCTTGTATCCGCTGAATCTGTTCCAGACTTCCTCTGTCACATAGAGGCCAGTTGACTTGTCCTCTTCTGCAGGCAATGCCCCGAATAGAATGGCCGCGCTTTTCAGGGTAATAGAGCTGTTGTCAACCTGAAGGTCTCCCTGAATATCATCTACGTTGTTCACATCCAGTATGATGTCATGGGAGGCATGCAGAAGAGCTCCTGACTCAACGGAAAGGCGGCCCGCAGTGATCAGGCTGAGGACCCCTTCGTCCTCAGGGTTGTCTGTTATTGCGTGAAGTTTCGCATTCTCACGGACCGTGAGACTCTCCCCGGCAGACAGGGTGATGATGGACGCTTCAAGGGTCAGGCCGTTTTCAATCGTCAGGTTGTCCGTGCCTTCATCCCCAAGGCTTACTTCCCTGAACCCCTTGTCAGAGAGACTGTCGGCAGACAGGGTCAGCTTATCCTTGAGCTTGTCCTCCGGGTCACGTCCCTGGTCTACCTCATCCATTGCGGTGTCGAACCTGAATGTCGGGGGCAGGGGGGCCCCGGCAGACTGCCTGACCCTGACGTTGGTCCCGCTCAGGGTCACTTTGCCTCCGCGGTAATTACTGTTTAAGGGGGCGGCATTAAAATTACCGCCGATGACCGTTGTCTTTCCTGTAATGGTTATGTCTCCTGCGTGTCCTGAAATCAGGGTCTGTTTGTCAAAATGACCCTCAGTCAGGACGTCGGCCGCAGTCCTCACGCTGTAAACCTTTGGTCGTGTGCTGAGTATCCCCGTGCTGTTCACGGCATCATATCCTACGGCAAGGGGGTAGCCGTATTTCGATAATGACTGGGGCCCTGGCAGGGCGGTCCCTGATTGCAGCTCAAGGATATGGGCCCCCGGCATAAAAGCATATTGGGCATACTGAGGATTTTCAGAAAGATTTAAAATTGTATACAGACCTTCGCTGACGCCTCCCCCCGCTTTCAAATAGACTGCAGGCCCCGGCATCTGAAAGCTGTTATTCTCGAATATGAGATACCGGCTTGGTTTGGCGAGCGGATCGACAGTCCCTTCGATTCCAGGACGCCACTGAAAGGCAAAAAGGGCCCCGCCCCCGGAAACGTCGATATCTGCCCCGCTCCCGACAATGGTCTCATCTGCACTAAGTTTAATAACATTTTTTTTATTTGCAGCAAGCTCGTCTTCAATACCAGGGGTTTTCCCTGTAAGCTCGGTCTTACCGTAGAAAATCCACTTATTGTTATCATTGATGTTGCCGTAGTTGTACTCGACCCCTGCGGCCCCGGCTGTTGTCAGGACGCTGCCTTCCGCAAGATAAATGCGGTCAACCCGCTCAGCAGTGCCTTCAGGGTCCGGCAGGTCTGTCAGTGTGATAGTCCCCAGGGGGGCCGCCAGAGTGCCCCTGTGTTCAATACCCTTCGCAGCTTCAATAGCCAGGTTGCCGCCTGCGGAATAGATGGGGTCATGTGTACGAATATTTGCCGGAAGGATAGTGACTTTCCCCCCGGAATGAATGGTGTAATCGACGGGATAAACCCGCTTCGGGTTATTACCCTTCCGGGTAAGATTCAGGGCAACAGGATAAATCCTGTCGGCCTTCATAGTTAGATTGCCTGCGGTCAGTAATTTATTCCCCCATGTCTGTATCAAGTCGACGGGATTGGTATAAAGCCGGTCCGCAAGTCTGATGTCCCTGGCGGCTTCAAGATTCACATCCTTGAACCCGCTTATCTTTATGCCGCCGTTCAGGTCCATCCAGCCGGCGCTTGAAAGGGTGATAGACGTGCCATCTGCTGCCGGTACCGTTATAGCCGATTCCTTCCATTGTTCAAACGTATTGGTGAGGACTATCCACGGCGATTGCAAGGTCACACTGTGCTCCAGGTCTTTGGTCCTGGCTGAGTCAATACCGATCTCAGGCGAATCAAGGGTAAGCTTCCTGTCGACTTTGACATTCATGGATTCATTAAATTCGATCCGGCTGATGCTCTTTAAAGTAATGTCGTCAAACCCGGCGTCCTTATATCGCGCAATGTCGGCTGACGCAACTTCCAGTTCATTATTCTTGCTAATGGTAAGAGCAGCGTCCTGTATTCCTGCCAGATCCGCGTGGCCTGCCTTCACAGTGCTCCCGGCGACAACACCGGTCAGAGTACTATAGGTCAGGGAAAGGCTTCCGGGGGCCCCTGCCTCCCGGTACACAACCGCGTCCCCGTCCGCAGACTGCATCCTGTTTTCAACTGCATCAAAGCCTGAGATGTCTATGCTTGACCCCTCTTCCAGAACCAGATTGTCGGCGCCTTCCAGGGTGACGCTTCCACCCCTGACCGGCAGAAAGTTCATGGGAAGGTTCTTCAGCGAGGAGGCAGGGTCAGGCCGGTTGTAACCTCCGGCCAGTATTCCCGCACCTTTTTTGATAATAAGGTCTTTCTTTGCCTTGACAGTTATATTCCCCCCCCTGGACTCCAGTTTCCCTCCAACCTCAATCGTGGTCGGGGCCTCAAGGGTGATGCCCGTCTTTACGGCAGCAGGGTTAACACCGACATCCTGAGCGATTCTTGTCACGGATGACACTGCAGGCGCTGTCCTGATTTCGGCCGCATCGGAAATGGTAATTTTCGCAACAGGCTCTACAATTTTTTTCAGATTTCCCTGGAATATATCATTAGTGCCTTCAAATTCGACCCCTGCCCTTGCTGTAAATGAAGAGGGCCCGGTCATAAAGGCCCCGGGACCGTCAAGCCGGATGAGGCCTTGACCAGCAGGGCTGCCAAAGTCTGTCTCCACCTGGACCGCCGAGGCGCCTCCGGTCTGTTTCACGGAGGCTGGGTTCTTCAGCTTTACCAGCGACGTGGCGATAGTTGAACTTATATCAACATCGCCGTAACTGTTCAGCGTAATTTGAGTAAAGCCCGTGTCGTCAAAGCGATTGCCGGCAACCTGAAGCCCTTTCATCGGGTCCTGGACAATACCGGACCTTGTGTCAAAGCCGGACCAGTCAGCGCCGTGCTCAGCCACATAGATCTCCTTCGATGCCAGGGTCACGGCGCCTCCCAGTATCTTGCCGTTCAAATCAGAAAGGGCATGTCCCCGAAGGTCGCCCTCCAGCATGAGGTTTGAGCCCTGAAGGCTTACCATGCCGGCATTGCCGCCTGTGACTTTGCCCTTACTGTCTATACTGTAACCGCCGCTCACATCGACAACCGCGCCCCCTTCAATAAAAACCCCCTGCCCCTCATCCGTTTTATCCAGAATATCGATGCGTCCGGCGGTGGTCTGTCCGTATCGGAGGACGGCATCTTCTTTCTTCCCTACAAGAGAGTTGTCGATCCTTTCCCCTGAGACGTCAAGAAGGCTCCCGGAACCAAGGACTATCCTCTCCCCGCCCGGAAGCTCCTTAGAATAAGGATTTGGGTTGAAGTCTCCGTAAATTCCTTCAACTCCGCCATGGCTCGTTTTTTTCTGATCAATGGTCATTCTGATTGAACCGGCCGGGGCCTTGATCTCCCCCTCATGTATGATCCTCCGTGCTGAGGCCAGGAATGTGCCGCCCGGCTGCAGATTGAGACCGGCGCCGGGAGCGGTCGTTATTTCAAGCCCTGCGGAAAGAGAGAGGGCGCCCAGTCTTGCATCGTTCAGGATATTAACGTCAAGCAGGGTAGGCCCCTGCAGCGGACCGGCATCGGCTGTGAGATCAGATCGCGGAGATGTCCCGGAAACGACCGAAATCGAAGATGTATACATTGAAGGATTCGCATCCTGATAACTGCTGACCGTCAGCGTTCCTGCCCGTGGGGCTTCGAGACCGCGGGCCATAGAGAGAGCCCTGGCAACATCATAGGCCCATTCGGCATCTTCACTCAGGTCAGCAGTATAAGATCCCTTCATCGTCCAGGTATTCTGAAATGCGCCGCGTGTCACGCCTCCCCTGAGCCGGCCGTCCATGATGATAGTCGCTGCCGTAAGATTAAGAATGCCCGCATCGCCGCCTTTGGTAAAGCCGTTTACATAGGGTTTAAGAGGTGATGCGCCGCCATAGTACAGTCCCGAATATTGATCGGCAACGCCGAACCTCTCATGCCTCTTTGCATACATTCCGAGGATTTTGCTGTATTGCACGTTAAGCGGGGCATTGCGGATGTCATAGATCTTATTTCCCGACAACAGCTTTGTAGAATCCACAAAGCCGTCGAGGTAGGTGATTTCACCGCCTGAAAAATCAAGTACCGCGTTCTCTTTGATAATTATGTCTCCATTCGCTGCGTTTATTGTTATTGTCCCGGTTTGCGGCGCGTAGTCCCATTCCCCGTCATATAGAGTTTTTCTCATGAACCCGCCGCTGCTTCGCTCCAGGGCTGTCCTGTCCTGCCCCATGAGCGCTCCCGAAAGATCTCCAATCGCGGAACCGGACTGGACGGTAGTGTTGATCTTCCGCCCCGGCAAGATACCGTTCTTTTGGGGATAGGCGTCCCGGAGCTCCATACTGGTCAATGAAAAGTCTGTGATGAGCGATGGAGCAAGCTCTGCAACTGTGCCGCTTACATCGATGAGGCTGTTTGTTTCCAGATAGACCCGGTCGGCGGCATCAAGCGTGACCGTCCCGGAATGCGCCGTAATTTCCCCTCCATGCTCGATTGAGTTCACGGGAGAACCATTTTTCAGCCCGCCTATAAAAACTGTTGATTGAATATCGAAGGTATCACTGATTGTGCGGATTTTGCCGGTCTCGGGATCGAGAGAGTTATCGACCGGCAGGGAAATCCTGCTGTCCGCCCCTGTCCTTACCTTGTGTGCTGCCCTGAGTTCGACCTCTCCCTTGTTGTTCTTAAATGCGGTAGTGGATCGGATAATCCCCCAATGATCAACGGTGGTGCCATACATTCCGACTATCCCCCCATCTGCATTCAGCTTGCCTGAGAACACCTTCTGCTTTCCGTCCACCTGGATCAAATACGCCTGGTTTACGGCATTACCGGACTCGATATCATCGTGAGAATTATTTATGAGCACATAATAAAGGCCTTCTCTTCTATTGTCTTTTTCACCCGGCTTGACCAGCTCAACGTCGGTGCCGGCGATAAGTCCGATCTGTCCGGAGGGGGCATTGATCAGTCCGGATCTGTCCTCGCCGGGGTCCGCGTGAAGGTCCTGCGGGTCAGGGCTGTTATCGACAAAGGGGCCGATGAGAAAGACATGCCCCCCGTCTTTGGCGTTGATCTCTCCGTGGTTCGAGACGAGCGCATAGGGGTCAAACTCCGCCTCCGGGTCGTCAATGCTGCGGTAGTTGATGTGTTTGAATTTGAGAATATTATTGATAAAATCATTGTCGTCAATATTTAATGCCGAGGCCGTGAGGCTGCCTACATTTATCTTTGAGCCGGGGCCGAACAGGATTCCATTTTGGTTGATGAGATATATCTTTCCGTCTGCTGTAAGTTTGCCGAAAATGTAGGAAGGGTCCTTGTCCCATATCCGGTTCAGGGCAGCCCAGTCTGCATTCCCCTTCTGGTCGAACTGGACCTCTGAATCAGCTCCGATATCAAAGGTCTTCCAGTTAATGACGGCCTTTTCCTCAGTCTGGTTAATTGTCATTTTATTGCCCTGAATACCCGGTGTGTCCGCGCCCCTCTCGATGTCTATCAACTCGGGAAGAGCATGCGCCGGTGGTCCATTGAATGTCCTCATCCCACCGGAAAATCCGGGGATAGTGACACCGGGGCCTGTTTTGTTGGGTAAATTGATATTAGGAGTCGCGGGCCTTCCACTGTATACGCCGGGCTGGGCGGCCAGTACGAAATCAGGAAGCAGAACAAGGAGGCATAAAATCCCCCGGAGCATCTTATCTATAAAGCCCTTTAACATATTCATTGGTCCCTCCAGGCCGATTAAAAAATTGCCTTTACCAGGAAATGGACCCTCTGGTCGCCGCTCTTTATCCTGTCCGTCGACCTGAGGGCCGCTGCCCAGTCCAGTTCGTATTCAATATTCTTTGTTACCGAGCCCCGCACTCCGGCCCCGGCGCCTTCTATTTTTATGTTTTTGTCCTGCCCGGGAAGCGGTGATTTGAGTGACATTGCCGCCAGGTCATAGAATATATAAGGGCCCGTCCGGAGCCACTTTCCAATTCCGGCCGTTTCAACAGGATCGGGGAAAGAGACCTCCAGAGTGCAATGCACGGCATTATCGCCTGAGACTTCGCTTTCCTTATATCCCCTCACCGTGTCCATCCCGCCTGCCGTATATTGCTCATTGTCGATAAGCGGCTGATCAGACACCTGCCCGTCAACTTTTGCAAAGAGGACCATATCGAGCGGCAGCTTCTGGGCCCGCTGGAGGCCCAGATTGGCGTAGAGATAATTTGCCCTTGCTTTATAGCGTTTGTCCTCGAACTCCGTTTCCCTTGAGACTAATCCGCGCAGGGACAGGTTGATCCCCCCGCTGAACTGGGTCGTCCCGCCCAATTCATCAGGCAGTGAGGAGCTGTAAGAAAGTGAGAGCGGCAGATAGGAAAGGGGCGTTTCAGTTGTCCCTCCGCTTTCTGTTGTGAAGCCGACAGCCTGATCGAAATGTTTGTAATCAATGCCCAGTGTGATGTTGTGGTCGTAAAGCTTGTATGGCGTCAGGGGTATCACATAGCGGGCACCGAATATCTCCCCCTTCCCTGTCACCTTGAATCCTTCACCGAATGCGGTGTCGCTGTCAGACCAGATGCCGTAAAACGCCAGCTGGCGGTCCTTGTCCCATGGCGCCGGAAGAACATATGAAGCGCCCAGCACCTGCACCTCTTTTATCTTCTGCGGCGATGCCTGGTACTGAAAGGACAAGCTGTGTTCCTTTTGCCAGAGATTATCGTAGCGGACCATGGCGTTCAGCCGTAATTCCGATGTATCATGACCGGCGCTGTTGTTGAGCTCCAGGGACCCGTGCAGAGGCAGCCGGTCCTCCACTTTCAGCTCTATATCGATGGTCCCCGGGTCCTTTCCGGGCGACATCCCCGGGGTGACTTTGAAATCAGGATTTCTGTTCAGGAAGGCGATCTCGCTCTGCACATCCGGCAGATAGATTATCCTTCCCGGCCAGAGCGACTTCAGGTCCCTCATTACCTTACCCGAGGTAAAATACCGGTTTCCGGTGACCTTCACCTGGCCTATCCGCCCCTCGATTACCTCCAGCTTTACTATGTTGTCCCTTAATGTCTGTTCAGGGATATTCACTATAACTGAGGGGTACCCGGCATTATGATAAAGCTTCTCAAGGGCGTCCCGCGCCTTTTCCACATCCGCAACTGTCTTCCCGGACCCGGCGAAGGGCGCAACAGCGGCCTGCAGCTCTATTGGGGACAAAAGGCTGTTTCCTGTTATCTCAAATTCCCTGATTGCGAATCCCATATCCTCCCCTTCCGCAGCTGCGCACGCTTCATGCATCAGCACATTGATTGCAACAAACGCAGCTATCAGACAGAAGATGTACGGAGTAGTTCTCTTCACCCTTCGTTATTTCCCCACGCCGTTCGCTGCCAGCTTTGCGTGCTCAACCTGGTGGACTGTCATATCACAGATCAGAGCCTCTCCACCGAAAGGGTGCCGGTAGTTGACAGCAATGATTTTATCGTCCACATGTGAAATGCGGCCGACCTGGGAGCCTGTCCTGACGAGGCTGCCTTCCTTAGCGTTGATATCTACCTTATAGTTCTCTCCGTCTTCATAAACACGCCCCCGGCCATACGGGGTCTCAATCACATCGTCCGGAGGAGCTGAAAACCTGATAGTTACCGCCTCCTCTGTTACAGACTCGACCCGGCCCGGAAACGCAGGATCAATGACAAAAGGCTGTCCGACTTCCGGGACTTTATTGGCCCTGACCGCATAATCGCCGACCGGCATTGTCAGCGCCTTGGGCCTCGTGCGGACCCGGGTCAGGCGCGCCATGTAAAACTCTTCATCCCTCTCTTGCTTGTCCTGTGCTGTGATCTCCACTTGGCGCTTCTCACCCTCCTTCATACCAGCCACCATTCTGGCAAGCCGTACGCGGATTGCCTCATCAAAGGCCTCTTCCTGTTTGGGCAGCGGTTCATCAGGACGGACCGCAACGACCGATATAGGGCCTGTCTCTTTTATCATGACTAAAATCCCGGATTTCGACTGGTCCTCCGGGATGCTGCCAGAAGCCGCAACGACTTCTCCACTCTTCAAGCGGCATTGGTAACTGATACCCGTCTTGTCTCCGGGCTCAACAATTACGGCCTTTACAGTGACATCTGAGACATCACCGTGTGCATCCTTAACAGTGTCTGCGGCCCAACTCAACGCGGATTGCGCCATCAGCAAAGCCGCTGTCAAACCGATAATGGTCCCGAGGGAAAAGACCCGGAGACGTTCACTCATTGTCCTCCCCTGCAATTGAGTCTGTGCAATAACCTTTTTTTGATGTTTCGATTTCTTATAAAGTTCCATGACGTAACCCATTCCCTCCATTTGTCTCTATTCCGTTCCCCCCCTGCATAAGCAGGGTTTGCGTAACTTCAACCTCCTCGGATTTTTCCACTCGTCCAAGGCTGCCCTGGCTGAAGTTGATTTTTAAGTACCCGCTGAATTCTTCATCGGTAAGTCTCTTGATTGCTTCGACGAGCCGTTTCATTCTGTCCATGGTTGCACCTCTTGATATTAAATTATTGAACTTCCCTTCAATCCGACACATCGGGAAGGGAATACTACATTGGGAATGTACAGGTTGAACTATGGGGTATGTTACCACTTGCTGTGTTAACGCATTATTAAGCGGTTGTTAAACTTATATTAAAAATCAGGCCAAAGATAAAGTGGACTTCGAGTCGCAGTAAAGTTTTCTTCCAATGGACCGATAAGAAGTTGACAAGGGATATGACAATGCCTTGTCAGTCGTTTTCGAAAAGGCAAACCATGGGTAACCATGGGACGCAAAGCCACGGGTCCTGTCTTGCAGGACAGCCGGGTCGCCGAAGAAACGGGCCCCCAAAAAGCTGGGCCGTTTTCCGGTGAGAAAAACAGCTTGCGGAGGGCAGGATGTTCAATCCACGTCGGCTCACTTTCTTCATTCTTCTTTTCATCAGCATTATAGGAGTCAGTATTATCGAAACAAGCGGCAGCCACATGTTGAAGCCCCACTTCGTTCCCGGAGATGTGTTTTATTCACGGCAGTGGCATTTGCCTGAAATAAAGGCGCCCGCCGCATGGGACATTACAAAAGGAGATCCTGGGGTCATCATAGCGGTGCTTGATTCCGGAGTGGACAGCGCCCATCCGAATTTGAACGGCGGCAAAGTGATAAGCGGATACAATTTTGTCGACGAATCAGCAGATGCCGCAACCGATCTTTACGGGCACGGCACCATGATAGCAGGTATAGCCGCAGCTCCGGTAGGAACGGGCGGCGTGGTCGGCGTGTGTCCTGAGTGCTCGATAATGAGCGTCGTTGTAGCGGACAGAAAAGGGAAATGTAACGACTCTGATCTGGCGCGCGGCATACGGTACGCGGCAGACCACGGCGCAAGGATTATAAACATAAGTTACGGCAGCGGAGCGGACAACCCGATACTACTGGATGCAGTCAATTATGCCTGGAGCAAAGGCGCAGTCATTGTCGCTTCCGCCGGCAACGAGCCGAGCAACTCGTTGTCATACCCTGCGGCATATGCAAATGTCATAGCAGTATCTGCAACTGACCACGACGACAAACCTGCGCCCTTTACCGCCTATGGAACATGGATCGACGTATCGGCTCCAGGCGTCGGCATAGTGACCACCGGCCTGCATGGTAAATATGCCGCAGGCAGCGGCACGTCCTTTTCCTCGGCAATTATCGCGGGGCTGGCAGGTTTGATTTACTCGGCAAATCCGAATTTGACCAACTCCCAGGTAGTCAACATCATTATTAACCATACCGACAACACAGGCGCTGCCGGCTTTGACCCATATTATGGATTCGGGAAGGTCAATCTTCAAAAGGCATTAATAGAAACAGTGGCTATGGCAGAACATAAATCCACAGTCCTGGAAGACCCTCGCAAGAGATTCAATAAAAAAGTGCTGGAACTTTCGCGGTTGATGAATAAGGCGAGATAAGGTGAAACTCCGCGTAACATTCTTCGCGGAGTTTCACTCAAACAGTGCATTACTCTTGCCGTCTCCTGTACATCCTTACCCATGCAGCCACCCCTGCCAGGCCTGAGCCGAAGAGCGCCATCGTCCCGGGGATGGGCAGGACAAGCCCGTCATGAACAGCAAGCGCCCGATAAGAGGCGCCCTTGCCATTCTCGTTCTGGTAACCGTCATTGAAATAGAAATACCATGCAGCGGCTGAACTGGAAGCGTCAGCGCCGGACCAGTAGCCTGAAGGCGCCAGGTGCTGAAAAGGGCCTGTGTTGGTCAAACCCCAGTCAGTGTTCCCTAAAGTTCTATAATAAAGATGCCCCATCTCGCTGCTCGTACCATTGTAACCTGGACTCATTACGCCGCCGTTAACTGTTGACGGCAGTCGCCACCCGTCATATGTATTGTTGTCATGCTTCATCGTCAGACCTGAAGTCCAGTCCGCCTGCATCTGCCAGGTCTTATAGCCTCCCGCTGTGTCATACCACGTGATGTTGAGCGCGGAATCATAAATCAGACTGTTGCCTCGGAAATCGGCGCCCACTATTGTCAATGAAGAGTGCGATGTTACCGTAAAGCCCAATACCATCACTGCAATGAGCAAAACAATAATTCTTTTCATCCGTCCTTCCCGCCTTTCTTTTTATCTTTATTCATAGTCAGTTTCTTGATCTCTGCCTCTATCATCTGCTCGATGCCTTCTACCGAGCGATTCTTGACTACTTTGCCGTTGATATACAGTGCGGGGGTCCCGTTTACTTCTGCCTGAACACCCTCGTTGAAATCACGACTGATAAGCATATGAATGGCGGGATCGTTTAAATCCTTGTCGAATTTCTCGACGTCGAGACCCAGTTCTTTTGCGATGTCTTGTATCGTCGTCTCGCTCATGCCGGGGCCTGATGCAAATAATTTATCATGATACTCCCAGAACTTGCCCTGTCTTTCGGCAGCAAGGGCGGCAACGGAAGCCGGGTAGGCAAATTTATGCATCTGAAGAGGAAAGTTCTTGAACACTATCTTGATCTCTTTCGGATATTTCTCCAGCAACTGCCAGAGGAGCGGCTCAAGGCGCGCGCAGTAGGGTCACTGGTAGTCGCTGAATATCGCTACCGTGACCGGCGCGTCCTCCAGTCCTTTAAATGGCAGATCGGCCAGAGAAAACGTATAAACTTTTTCCAACTGGATTATCTTGACAGCCCTGCCTGACCTGCTTGCAACGAGAAGTGTATTGTCGGCAACTGAATAGGACAGCTTGTCAAATGCGGCATCAACGGGGATGCGGCTGATGATTTTATTGTCCACTGTCGAATAAATGAGCACCTTCCCTTTCACAAGGGCGATCATCCATTGCCCGTCAGGAGTAAGGACGATATCGCGAGGAGAAGCCTCTATATCGAGCTGTTTCTTGAGAGTCCATTCAACACCGGCAAAGCCTGTCTGAAGCATGAACAGAGAGCACGTAATAACAAGTACTGCAACTAAGACACTTTTTTTCATTGAGATTTTCACCTTTCATAGCTGTTTTCACAAAAGAAGTCCTGCAGGGTAAAAGATGCAGGGCCCCCCTTAGGGGCCCTGCAGATCAACTCAAACAACCTGGGTTGCCTCTCCCTGTTGCAGGATTACAGGCAATCACTAGTATCTGCTAAGTCGGTAAGACCATCGCCATCATCGTCAATTCCGTTAGCACACCGGCCAACTTCGCAGGTAATGCTCTTTGCATCAAGAAGAGGAGAGCATGCATTAACTCTTCCATACTTCATGGCGCAGTCAGGCACATACAGAGGGTTCATGTCCACAACATTCTTGGCATTAGTGTCGAGCCAGTTACAGATAACATCTCCGTCTGCTACGCCATAGAGGTGCTGCAGTGACCACCAGTTGTACGCGCCATTGGCTATAGTATCAAAGCTGGGAGTAATGTTGTCCAGGTTAATCTTGACCGAGTTCGGATATGATGTGAGAGACTGGTCAGCATCAGCGTAGCCGATAGCGCCCTTGCCGCTCCACCTGAAAGTCTTGCCGCCGACGGTCCTTGTTCCGCCATTGACGCACTTCATTTGATCAGAAGAGCCGTCGTTGAAGAGGATATTCGGGCCGCTTGGGTCGCCGGGGGCTGTCTCTGTAGGAAGCGCGTCGCTCAATGTCTCGTAGATTAACTCGGCTCCGGGTCTGACCTGGGTATGAACATGCGTAGCGTGCGTGCCTGATCCTGCATGGCGGAAACACACCTGAATGGGAAGGTTATTTTCAAAGAAGCCGTTGCCATTCGGAACGTCACCCCAGAAATAAGCATTCCCGGTGTAGATCATCCTGGCGGCATGCGTGCTTATGTTGCTTATGGTTGTTGTCCCGTCAGCCTCTTTTACAGTATTGTTCACGAAATACGCGAAGGGCACGGCAAAGGGCTTGCAGGGCGCAGCGCCGCCCCAGGTGATGGGATCTGTTTTGAAGTCCCGATCAATGATGTTTGTGTAGTCAGGACCAACAGTGCCGCCCAAAGGCCCGTAAATCATGCCGTGAGACTCGCCGTCAAAGCATGCGACATCAATGTCGGAAGGGCCGACTGTTACAGGTACGCACTTTGTAGTTGGAGCCGTGGTGCAAGAGCCAAATGCGGGGGGGGTGGCCCAGGTGCACGAAGCCTCATTGACCATCTTTCTTTCATCGAGATTCGGGGAACACTCAGACACGCAATTCGGGTTCGGCGAAGGGTAAGACGCGCCGCCCGGGGTTATGTTTCCCGCCATGGCACAAGGTCCATCATAAGATGCCTTGGACGAATAACGTACATATGTGTAAGAACCTGCAGGGGTCCCGGGGCACGACTGCCCTCTGGCAATGCCGTTCTTGGAATCTAAACTCGCTTGCTGAACGTTGCTGCACCCCTGGTCAGTCAGATACTGGGCAGCATTGTTCTTCCAGAAAATCCACTGCGCAGACGCTCCGTAAATATTTTCGTCTGCTGCTGATGCCATGCCCGCGAAACTGAATATCGCGGCGCCGGCAACTATTGATGCTATGATCTTTTTGAATTTCATTATCCAATCTCCTTTTTATTAATTTATTTGTTAAGCCGCCATCTTCCTGCGGATCCCGACGAGGCCGAGAAGTCCTGAGCCTAAGAGATATACTGCTGCCGGTACAGGGACAGCGCTTGGGTTCAGCTCTGTATGGCCGTCAGAATAGGTCCTGATTGTAGCAAGCGCTACACCGACTTTGTTTGATGTGAAGCTGTTTACGCTGCCATAGAAGTAAAGCATCTGGTCCACGTAACCCAACGGCGCGGTATTCACTGCTGCTTCACCATTTTTTGCCGCTATTGCGAGATTGAATGAGCCGGCAGCTCCCAGGGTACCCTGGTCCATGACGCTCCAATAGGAGCGGTTATCCGTCTTAGGACCGATGACCTGGCTGGTTCCATACATCTGATATTCCGCTTTAATGCTGTTTCCGCCGCTTGAAAAAGCACTCCATTGCCTGAAAAGCTGACCGCCGTCGGGACCGCTGGTCCACGCATTACCTGTTGAACCGGCTTTTTGCGCGAAATAGGCAACATACAGATTTGGAGATGCGCTGAACATGCTCGCATCCCATGTTGACTGACCGGCAAAGGCCCAATTAGCAGTGGTCGGCGCTGTAAGTGACGAGATAAGGCCCAGATCGGTCACGACTTCGTTTGTCCCGGCCCTGTCATAGACGACGCGAAAGAGATGCTGATCTTCGAAATAAGCCATGGCATTGCTGCATACGCCGATGACGAGCACAATGGCCATGATAAGCATTACAATCTTCTTCATTTTGTTCCTCCTGAGTTTTTGAAAGTTAATTCTTTCCTCAGGCAACCCGGCCTCCCCGATGTATCGGGGACCGTCGGCTTTCCGTCACTCCGTTACCGGAGCTTTGGCTTTATTCTGAAGTCCGGATGCCGGCTTATGCCTGCATCCCTGTGATTTGTACGAACCATTTCCCTCTCCCTCTCACCTCCTTTTCTTTTCCAGAGTTATCGAGCTTGCCGCTCATTTGAAATCCGTCCTTCCGGTCGGCAAGCCCTTTATCCGGGCTTTCTGTTACCTCTATCCGGTCAGCTAAGTACCCTATAAAAAAAGCCCGAATCACGATTGCATGTAAATGCAATCTCCTGATTCGGGCTTTCCGGTGCCGTACAGATTGTCCTGACGGTCAGTCAAGTACCCTGATAATGATTACTTGTCTTTCTTCAGTATCTCTTCAAACTTCTCAACCTTCTCAACAGTCCCACGGGCGAAATTTATCTTTATATATCCCGTGAATTTCTTGTCCTTAAGGGCCTTTATCATATTAAGGATCTTCGCCAGCTTCTCCATAACTTACTGATTTATCTTTCTTTGCCTATTTTATCCGGGGCTCAGCGATGCATTCCGCTTGTGTTGTGACTCATAATAACTTTTCCAATGTTACACGTTGATGAAAGTCAAGTGAAAAGTTTGTTAACTGAGGCCCCGCTCTTTCTCCTTCATCCGTCCGGCGATTTATTTTGCTGTCACTCAGCATGGAGTACGATAACATCTCAATGTTAAATGGTGATGAAAGGCAAATGAAAATATTGTGAATTCAGACCATTCTCATTTATTTTGATTTTGCACCCGGAGAACAAACAGCACGGGGAGCAGATATTGCCCGACGACCAACAGGGTCAAGTCCGCTGCCGCGGCGCCGGTAAAATTGAAGTAGGCCATTAAGACATTGTCGATCCTGTGGAAGAGATGGGTGAAAATCATTATCCCCAGCCCTGCGGTGAATCCCCTGATTTTTATGGCCGGCTGTAAGGACCTCACGGAGAGAACGAGCGCGGTAAAGCCGACGGGGCTGAAGGTTTCGTAATAAAAGGCAGTTTGCCGCGCCAGTGAGACGCGGTAATCAAACAGGGAAAACCCGAAGAGCATGATGCTGTCCATAAACCGGATATACCAATGGTGGGCCGTCATCCAGACAATGAACAGGCATCCGGAGATCAGCACGAAACGAACTATAAAGCCCGCCGTTTTCATAGACATGTCCTGTTGCGACTTTTCTCTATCACGCCATTTCAGCCAGATAATACACACGATGAGCACCAGGAGCATCGTGAAAACCTGTCCCAGATAAACATGCACAATGTCAAAAAGCCTCCTGTCATACCGGCTGACCATGAACGTCACTGCAAGCCGTGCAAGGTTGCCCAGATACAATACGGGGATGACTGTCAGGAGACCCATTGCCTTCTGTCGATATGCCGCAGGATAAAACATGACAAAACTGAGGAAGAGCCCGGATGTGAAGAGGGGGGTGCAATCGGGGACAATCCTGAATGCCAATGCGCCTTCAGAAACTATATCGTTAACAACAGTCACAGGAATGCCGAATCCATGCAGTACCAGTCCCAGGGTAGCAGCCACGTGCTCGTTGAACGGCCTTGTGAAAGAGGGCGGGAGTGAATAAATGATTGCATAGAGCGCGATGCAGGATAGGGTGAAGGAAACAGGGAAGCGAAAACACCCGGAGCGGACCATGCTAATAAGGGCAACAGGCTTAGATACCACTTCCGGCTTCGCCACCGGGTTCAGGGATCCACTCTGCTCTTTCTTCCGTTTTGATTGTTTGCGCTTAGCCATTGGACCCTGTTTATATCGCCCGACGGCACATTTAATTATTAGTTATCTTCTTGTTAGACAATGACTACCGAATCATCGCTTCCGTAGGGGTTCGGTCTATACTCATCGGCACGCCAGTCATTCTCCCAGCGGCAGCCGTCAATGCAATACCGGTACACATAGTCCCTGTTGGACGGCAATTCAAGTGTTACTTTAAAGTCCCCGTTTTTGAGACGCTTCATCGGTGACGCCTCTTTGTCCCACCCATTGAAATCCCCGGCAATGGAAACCTCTCTGGCCCCGTCCGCCGCTTCTTTCGGGATAGTAAAAGTTACCTTGCATGAAGCACTGGTCTTCAGATAGACTTTCCTGATTCCGTTGGTTCCACACATTTGTTTCCCGGCAGCCTTGCCCGTCTCTCCGTTTTTTTGAGCACGGTGTTTTTCCCCTGATCGGTCCTTCAGGGTGCGCTTCTCTTTTTCTCCTGTGGGTGCAACGGACAGTGACGGCTTGTCCTTTTGCGGTCCTTTCGATTCTCTCTTTGGCATATATACCTCTCCTTAAGCATGCATAAATAATTAATTGATGTGGGGACTCTCAACCCTCACCCGATAGTATAGGGGGGGTAATGTTACATGGTTATGAAAAACCGGTTAATTTTTGTATAAGGGACGCGAAAGGAACGCTTATCACATACGTTTACCTAGGACTGTTTACGGCCGGAGGTGACGCCCAGAACGATCAGAACAAGGATAACGCCCACTAGACTGTAACCGGAGAGCGCGGGCACAGCCTCTGCTTCAATTCCCAGTGAGTTATACAGGTCCAAACGGGGCTTCTCTATGCCGTTGTGCGTGTCCGTTACCATTTGGCCGGATGAGGTCAGGCGGCTGGTTGTGGCATCAATTGACTCAGATGGATAGACGGCCCTGAGCACGGCAACAGCCCCGGCAACGTGCGGAGCGGCCTGAGATGTGCCGTACTTGGTGTAACCGCCTGCGGTAATAGCTGCCCCCGGCGCAAGCATTGTCAGAAAAGAGGCGCTGTTGGAAAAGCAGGTAATCTGATCTGCAGCAGTGGCCGCATCAGTGCACACACTGTAGGACACCCCGCCGATGTTTGCGTCATAAACAGCGCCGACGGAGATAATCCCGGGCGTGCAGGCTGGACGTGATATGCCGTTGGTGTAACCTTTGTTCCCGGATGAGGCCACCGGCAGAATTCCTGCGGCACGGGCCTGATTAACGGGCGTCACATACGGGTTTGTGAACTGATTGGAACAGAAGGATGTATATTTGGTGTTGTCGCCGAGGCTCATGTTGATAGAGACAATATTATAAGTTGCCTGGTTGGCGATTGCCCAATTGATACCTGATATCACCAGTGCGTCCGTGGCAGTGCCGTCCGGATTGAACACGTCCAGTCCTGCGATCAAAGAGTCCGGGGCCGCGCCGACCACAATAGCAGAAATATTGGTGCCATGGCCGTTGTCGTCCAGGCTGTTGTCGTCAGCAGCTATTTCTACTGCTTCAATAACCTTGCAGCCAACCGGCACACCCGGCGCCGTGCAGTAACCGAATTCGGCGCGTGTGTAGTTCACCCCGGTGTCAAGCACAGCCACAGTAGTCCCCGCGCCTTTGTATCCGGCATTAGCCGCCTGAGGCTGGCTGATGAGTGGAAGGCTCTGGCTAAGATGCGGGTAAACAGTCCCGTTTTCGTTTACAGCCAGAACCTCTGTGAATTCGATCAGTCGATCGAGAGCGGCTGCGACGCGCAGGCGTAGATGGACCATCGGCAGATGGCTGTAGTCGATAAGCACATCTGCATCAGTTGCTGGAATCCTGGCCAATGCGCTGTCCTTGATCTGCCGGAAGCGTTGCGATTTGAATTCGACAATATCACGGTCATAATGCATGAGCCTCTTCTGCGCACGAAGCGTCCCGGCCTCAACCTCGACGCCCGCTGAATCAAACTCAACGATCACTTCCTGGGGCTCCCCTGCCGCCAGCCGGCTTTGCAGTTTCTGAGAGATGGCATTTAAAATCCTTTGCTTCCGCGCTGAGTCGTGTGTTTGGGCAATAACATTGTACGGGTTGAATGTCGCGAAACACAGAACAATCAACAAAAGGCTGACCGGGAAAACCATTCGTTTCATATAATCTCCTCCAGACAACAAAACCCGGACCAATCTTCCGACCGGTCCGGGTTTCTTGGTTCCTTCATAAGGTCAACAAAATGCCCGCAAATAATTCGATACTATTAACTCATTATCATTGCAACACAATAATGAAAGCCGCGTGAAATTTTCGTTAACAGTAGATCGCTACGCCGCCTGACACCGGTTCATGACAAACCCCAGTATCTTTTCCTTTGGGAGAAACTGGAGCGCCTTGCCGACGTCGTCCATCGAGGTCTTTCCAGCCTGCACAACAACAATCACCTGGTCCACAAGAGGGGCGAACGTCAGCACATCCGCTCCGGTAAGAATGGGAGGGAAGTCAAAAATGATGTACCGGTCAGGATAGCGCCCTTTCATGTCGGAGATCAGTTCTTTCATGCGAGGGGACCCGAGCATCTCTGCGCTTTCCTGATAAGGGCGCCCCCCGGAAATGAGAGTCATCTTCTCGATCCCCGGCCAGGTGATCAATTCCGAGACCGGCGAACCGTCAGCAAGATAATCTATCAGGCCCTTTTCACCGGCACATCCGAGGTATTTGTGAATGCTCTGTTTTCTCAGGTCGCCATCGACCAGCAGGACCGTATTCCGGAACTCCCTGGCAAAGGTAAAGGCGAGATTGATTGCAGCAAGGGTCTTGCCCTCCCTGGGTAAGGCGCTGGTAACCATAATAGTCCTGCTTCCCGTGCCCTTTGTCCGCTGCATTATCTGCGTCCGCAGGACCCTGTACGCCTCAGCTTCAGGGACATTGTCCAGATACGCAAGACACCGGTTCCTTGCAATGAACCCCGGGTCCAGATGGACCGCGCGTGAGTGGGAATATTCCGGTGATATCCATCCTGCGTTTTCCTTGTCCTGCCCATTATTATTGTCAGGGAGAGAGACCTCAATCGTCTTTTTAAATGTATTATTGTCACGGCCCTTATTGAACTGTGTCAGGACTTTTCTGATCTTTCCTATCACTGTACCGCTCCCTTCGCATGTATTTCCCCCTCGAAAAAGGGGAGAGAGATTTTGCTTCAATCATCTTGCAAGACGCCTTGCCGCGCGCGCCCAAAAGACGTCCATATCCATCACAAAAAGATGAAAACACAGGACAATAACCACCAGTGAAAGGATTGTCGTCCCTGCGATTATCTTCAGGCGCTTCTTCCTGCGGAGTTCATCCTCGAGAGTGACAATCTCCGGTATTTCTGCAAGGACAGGCAATGGAAAAGCGTTTGTCAGGTCTGTAGCCCTGCGGGCTGAACGATCAGTCGTCTCCTGAAGCGCCACTGTTCCGAAACCCGCACCAATACCGAAAACAAGCCCCATCAGCAGAATAGCGATTCGATTGGGCCTGACAGGTTTTTCAGGAAGTTTTGCAGGGTCGATCAGGGTAAACCGCTCGCCGATATTCCCTCTTTCCAGTCCCTGGGCCACCCTCGCTTCCATATATTTCTTCATAAGATCATCATATTTCGCCTGTGTATTGTTTCTTTCCACTGTAAGTTTCTTATATCCCTCCTCTACTCTGGGGGTCATTTCGAGTCTTCCGCTGTAATCGTTCAGCTTCTCTTTCGCTTCGTTTATCAGTCGCAGGACAGAATCGATTTCCGACCGGATGCTGGCCAACTGTGCTGCAAACGTAATATACATGGGATTGTCCGGCTGCTCCGGAGCGGGTTCCGCAACGCCGTCATCCCGGAGCCTCTTCTCAAGCTCGGCTATTTCCATTCTTGTCTTTTTCACATCAGGGTATTCATCGGAATATTTTGACCTTAGAGTCACCAATTGCGCGCGCAGCTCCTTTAGAAGATTCTTGTCGTTATTCTGCGCTTCAGGAGCTATACTCGCCAGTTGGCTCTGCAAACTGCTCTCCTTCTCTTTGAGGGTGCGGAGCTGATCATTGAGCTGTCCGAGATTTCTGTCGGTCGAATCCAGCGTCTGAAGATTGTACTGGAGAAGCTCAGGCAGGGTCCGAGGATTGTTTTCCTTATAAACAGCGATCTTTCTTTCCAGGTCAGCCAGGCCGGACTGAACGGACTTCATTTCTTCCTCCAGGAACCTTGTGGTGCTCTCCGTCTGTTGTGTCACTACCCTGATGTTCTCCTCCAGATAGAGCGAGGCGAGTACATTGGCGACCTGTTGGACCACCAGCGGATTTTCCCCTTCATAGGAGATGCTGAACGCGATGGTCGACGCTGACGGCCTCCCGGTCCGGCGGTCGACCACATCAGCCGTAATGGTCCCGAACTTGATATCATCATTTCGCATATCATCTATGATCTCCTCGGTCGTCAACCGGCTGCGCTTGTCCGCATACAGATTGAACTGGTTGATGATTGCGATCAGTCGGGCCGAGCTCATGATCCTCTGGTTGATACTCTGCAGACGCTGTTCAGCGTAACTCGTCACGGTTGTCATGACATAGTCACGGGGGATCTCCTGTTCTTCTATAAGGATAGTGGACGTGGAACGATACACCGGCTTCCATACGAGGAGAACAACTACGGCGATCAGGAATACTGCAAGCGCAGGCGCGATCAGTCCCCACCGCCTCCGCTTGATTATTTTGGCGATATCTTCGAAATTAATTGTCTTGTTTTGCTCCATTATAGTCCTTCCCCTTCCCCGGATTTACCTGATTTCTTCATGGTGAAATCCGTTCCAGTCGTTGAGAATACATCTCAAATTATAAATACAATAAGTAATTTGACAAATCAAAATTAAATATATCGACCCTGCGCCTCTAATTAAAAAAAGAATGCTGCGCATATAGCCGCACCGACAACAGATGTCTTTGCGCTTCCGCATTTGACACCTTGTTGTCATCTGTGGTGTAGTCGTAAAATGCCTCAACAGCCATATCCTTTGAAAATTCATAGCGGCCGCCCGGCCTTATATGCAGGCCCCGCTGATCGATGTCCTGTGCGGAAAATTCCGACGCATCGGATTTGTTTGAGTAATACTCGGCAGTTAAGAGCAGCGAAAGTTCTGTGGTAAGCCGGTACCGGGTCGAAAGCGTCAGGGCATTGTGCTCCACTGCTCCACCGAGCCCGCTGGCAGGTTGAACGCCCCTGCTATACGAGAAACTGCCGCTGCCGCGTTCTCCCTTGTAATTCAGCGACGCCTGTCCCACCCAACCCCAGTCAGCATTCTTCACGTGCTCTTTTACCGCCCGGTTGCCGATATAAACGGAGTGGTCGAAAACCGGCTCCTCCCGTACGACAGATAGATCCGACCATGTGCGGCGGATGCCGCCATTAAGGAGGACACCCCAGACTTCATCAATGTCCCGCGAAAGGCCTATAGTCCAAATGACATTCTTAATCCTGGAATCCTGGGTATCATAATAACTGTACCCCGCGTTCGTTCTTCCCTGCAGCGTGGGGACATAGGCGCCTAAATTATAGACAAGCCCAATGTTCGTATCATGAGCTGTATCGTCAAGATCGCTTTGACTTTCGAAATCGCTCCTGTTGTAACTATAAGATGCACCCGCTGCTGTTTTCTCTGTAAGCTGATAATCGGCGGAAAGGGAAGAGGTGATACGATGCCTTATTTCATCTGACAAAACTACGCCTGACGTTTCTATGTCCCTATCAGGACGTGAATCTCTCACGTAAGCGGCTTCTGTCGACATGCCGAACAGAGGTGTAATGAGATACTTAAGTTTGCCGCTGTATGCCTGGTCCGTCGAGCTGAGCTCTCTATTATATGCATAGTCAATCCGGTTTATTCTAAGCTGAATGTTTGCGTTAAGCCGCTCTGTCAGGTCCGTTATTCCGACCCCGGGAGAAATGGTGCTGATAAAATCTTCTTTGATATCGTCTTCCGAAAGCATAATGTTATCGTTATATTCCTCTTTGACTGAAATAGATGGTACAATGCTGAATACTGTTCCCCACGTTAGCGCCGGATAAACAAGCGCAAATACCCCGGCGATAAGTATGGGCCGGCGCCACATCATGGAATAACAACGATATCACCCCGCCTGAGCCGGATGTTCTGCCCGAGGCGTTTGCCTTCTACAACCCTGTCATACTCGAAGGGGAATATCGTGGTAGCATCTTTTTCCTGCCGGAATATCTTTATCTTGTTCCTTTCCGCATATGCATTCAGCCCTCCTGCGGTGGCAAGGGCCTGCAGAACGTCCACATTTGTATTCATTACGTACCGGCCCGGGGCATTGACTTTGCCGATGACATAAATGATTAAGCTGTTGACTTGTTTGACTTCCAGGGACAGGACAACCCCGGGAACGTACCGCTCCAGTCTCATTTCCATCTCTTCCCTGATCTGGCCGGCCGTCCTTTCGGATGCCTGTACATCGCCGATCAAAGGGAACGAGAAAAAGCCATCGGGCCGTATAACGCACGACCGCGTCAAGGCCTCATCTTTCCATACGGAAATATCCAGGACGTCTCCCGGCCCGATACGGTATGCCTCTTCATCGGCCGGAGGTGTTAATGCATCAGGCGCAGTTTCCACGGACATCGATAGGGTGGCTGCAACAGGTCCTGTATCACCGCCGGCCATGGACAAAGCCGGAGCAAAGACAGCAGATATCCCTGTGATCATCAAAGCCGCTATGTGCCGGACCATTTCTATCTCTCCTCTTCCAGGGACTTATTTCCTCCACCTGCCATGTTAAATCATGGCGACATAACGGCCTGATACATCGAGAAGCGAAGGCTATAGTCCATCGTAATGTTAGTAATTAAATTTTGTCTGGTTCTGAATAATACACCAAAGACCGTTAACGTTTTATTACATGAATGTTAAGTTTTTGTTTCAGAACGTGCGGCAGCCGGGGAGGGGGGTATATATGTAACCGACGAATAATCTACTTAGTAATGTTAAGTATATATTTAATGAGAATACAAAGAGGCGGGGTGAAGCAACATTGAACTGGTGAGTATCGTCCATATTCGTTCTGCAGCGTGACCATCCCATTTTTGGGGAATGGCGGCATTTGTCTTCTTGATCAGGCTCATCTCGTAAGCATCGAGGATACCTTCCCGCGATGTTCCGGCAAGAACATTCGTCCCTGTTTCTATGGTTATCGGCCTCTCGGTATTGTCCCTTATCGTTACGCAGGGCACCCCCAGGGCCGTCGTTTCCTCCTGAAGCCCGCCGCTGTCCGTAAGAACAACCTCCGCATCCTTCCAGAGAAACAGCGATTCCGTAAAACCAAGCGGGGGCAGCAGATGAATGCGTCCGGAAAATTTTATGGCAAACTGTTCGGCCATCTTCCTAGTCCTCGGGTGGACCGGAAAGATTATGGGGATGTCATTGGAGATTTCGCTTAGCGCAGAGACAATCCTCCGGAATATTTCAGGATCATCCACATTTGAAGGTCTGTGCAGGGTCATAAAAGCGTATCTCTTAAGCTCCTGCTTCAGTGCATACACGCTGAAGTCCCCCGTATTGATCGCGCCGTCTTCCAATTTGCCGGCGTGATAGAGCAGATTGTCGATCATCACATGACCGACAAAGTGTATGCTCTCCAGCGGTTTTCCCTCCTTCAGAAGGTTCCACATCCCGCTTTCTTCGGTCACAAAAAAATAATCCGATATGGCGTCGGTCACCATCCTGTTTATCTCTTCCGGCATGGACATGTCAAAGCTCCGGAGCCCTGCCTCTACATGCGCCACACGGATATTGAGCTTCTTTGCGACAATGCTGCATGCGAGAGTGGAGTTAACGTCTCCCACAACCACAACGAGCTGCGGGGCCTCAGTTTTGCAGACACCCTCAAACACAGTCATGATCCTCGCTGTTTGCGCCGCATGCGACCCCGGACCGGCATCAAGGAAATAATCGGGCGCAGGGAGAGCGAGGTCATCGAAGAAGGACTGGGACATCTCGTAATCATAATGCTGACCGGTATGGACTATCTTGCATGTCACCCGTTCATACTTTAGTGCCTCACGATATAGAGGCGCTATTTTCATGAAGTTCGGACGAGCGCCGGCAATCAGGAGCACCTTCATTCTAATTCTGCCTTCCAAGCCCGATCATCTGGCCCGCTTTTGCCTGGAAAACCATAAATGCAAAGAGCGGCAGTATTCTCTGGCGTTTAATACGTTTGGGTTCTGAAAGCAGTCTGTAAAGCCACTCAGCCCAGAATTTTCGCCAGATCTCAGGGGCACGCTTTACTGTCCCGCCTATCGTGTCCAATGTGCCTCCGATTCCCTGGACCACCCTGACATGCTCAAGAGCGTCTTTATGTTCAACAAACCATTTTTCCTGCTTCG
>JAGVNU010000117.1 GCA_020053105.1 Thermodesulfovibrionia bacterium | reverse complement strand
GCCTGATATATCAGGAGTCTCCTGATATATCAGAAGCCAGCATCTTTTTTACATTATCATCCCCCATCGTAGTCTTCGCTGAAATCTCAATGTTATCAACATGATAGAGACTCCTTCCCTGTCAGCAATAGTCCTGGCACACATTATGCTCTTAAAATACAAAGCAAACGCCAAAGCATGTTCCCTTTTGATGCGACAGGTGCATCAAAAAGAGCATTAACATTTATCGAAAGGAGAGAGAAATGATAAGGAAGATGAGAAAGTCGTGTTTATTGGTTATTGGTGCTCTGCTTTTAGTCTTTGCAGGATCTACAGCCCAAAGTGAGGCAATGGGAGAAAGAGTAAGTATACAGGTCAATCTCCCAGCTGTCAGGTTTGCTGCTCCGCCTGACGTAGTTGTGATACCTGGAACATATGTTTACATAGTACCTGATGTTGATGTGGATGTTTTGTTTTATCAAGACTACTGGTGGCGTCCTTATGAAGGGCGCTGGTACAGATCCGGGGACTACAATGGGTCATGGCGCTACATAGAGTCCAGAAATATTCCCAGTGGATTGAGAGCGCTGCCACGGGACTATCGTCATCGTCTATCGCCTGGATACGAACGCATACCCCACAGAGACGTGCAAAACAACTGGAAGAAATGGGAGAAGGAAAAATATTGGGATAGGCGAAATGAGCAAGACCGCAGAGGGCACGATAATAAAGACCGCGGGCGTCAGGGTGATAAAGACCACGAAGGACGAGATGAACAAAAAGGCCGGTATTAACCGTGCAAAGGAGGAAATATGAACAGACTTCTTAGATTAATTTTAGTCATTGTCCTGCTTATCGCGTGTTCCGGGTGTTTTATACCGGGTCACGGATGGGTTGTCCCGGGTGACGAATTGCCCGGTGACCAAGGCCGTGGAGATAACGGTGGCCACGATCGTGGAGGCCATGACGGAGATAGACATGATGAACCTCGGAGGTAATGATGAATCAGGAGATGATGTCGGGATCTTAGGAGCATGGGGGGTATGATGATATTTGTGATATTAAAAATGACTGTCCGGCCTGAAAAGCGGAGGGACTTTATAGGAACGATGATGGGGATGCTCGAACCTGTACGGGTTGAAAGGGGCTGTCTGAGTTACTGTCTCTATGAAGAAATAGAGAACAGGAATATCTTCATCTTAGTGGGGGAATGGGAGACGCAGGAAGATCTTGAGCGCCACATCCGTACAGATAATCATCTGCAGCTCCTCACACTCATGGATCTCCTGAGCGAGCAACCTGAATTGCGGTTCAATACTGTGTCACACACAGCGGGGATGGAACTCGTAGGAGATGTCCTAAGCAAGACGCCGGGAGTGAGATGATGGGGAAGGCAGTATATGCTATGGGGTTTAATTTATGCACAGGAGGCAATGCCTCATATAACAAAAGGAGGTTGATATGTTTTGGACGATTGCTGTGATACTGATAATTCTGTGGGTGCTCGGGCTGGTGAGCAGTTACACAATGGGAGGGTTTATTCACATCCTGCTGGTTATCGCAATTATTGTGGTGTTGTTCAGAATAATTTCTGGACGTAAACCATTGTAACTTTCGGGATAAAGGAAAGGAGAGCGGGCACGAAGGGGGTGAGAACGAGAAAAGATTTTTCCCGGTTATGGTGAAGTTGCTAAAACAAAAAAATTCATGAAGGAGGCCTAAAGATGCAAGCAATAACAGCAAAGAGATTGTTCATATTCGTAATTGCCGTATTTTCCATGAGTTTGTTGGTTGGATGTGCCGGTTTGGAGAAAAGACCTGCAGACAGATCCGGATATTTGTACTATCCCACGGCATTAGTCAATGCAGACCGGGCACTGGATGAAGCTCGCATGGCGGGCAAAGACAAGGCATGTCCGGCAGAATTTAATGATGCTAAAGATATGGTAGACAAAGCCTATGAGACCTACATGGCATGCAATACCCAGGAAGCGATCGATATGGCTCAAGAAGCGATCGGCAAAATTAAGGCCCTTTGTCCGGCGAGACCAAGAGCTGAGATAAAGCCTGAGCCGGTAATTATCCTTGCGTCTGAACCTAAGGTTGAGGAAAAGGTAATTGCCATTGTGTCTGAACCGAAGGTTGAGGGGAAGGTAATTATCCTTGCCCTTGAGGACATACATTTCGATTTCGACAAGTCGACCCTTACAAAAGAAGCGCAGGTGATACTGAAAAGAAACCTCCAGCTTCTGAAAGAAAACCCTAAAGCTAATATCCGCATTGCAGGGTATACCTCTGCCTCGGGTACTGACGCGTACAACCAAAAGTTGAGCGAAAGAAGGGCAAAAGCTGTCAAAGATTACCTCGTAGAAGAAGGGGTCGTTACACCTGACAGGCTTTCCAAAATCGGATATGGTGAAAAAAATCCGGAGATGTATGAAGCAGCGCCAAAAGACCTTTACTCAAAAGCGGCAAAGGCTAACATGAGAGTTCTTTTTGAGATCAGCGTGAAATAGGAGCACGAGGTCAAGGGCCGGAAAGGCGTTTTGAATTAATCCGGCCCCTTGCCGTGGTTACATTTATTAACGTTGCAATCAGATGATTGCACATCTAAAGACAGGAGGAGTGAAATGAAGAAGGTTATTTTTTTGACAGTGTTAATGGTTTTTGGATTAGCCTTGTTTTCGGGATGCGCTACAATGACGGGCAGGACAGCAGGCGAACAAATCGATGACTCAAACATTACCACGCAAGTGAATGCGATAATTGTCAAAGACCAGGACGCCCAGTATTTGAAGATTGATGTTTCCTCTACAAATGGGGAAGTTGTTCTTGCGGGTTTCATACATGACAGAAAGGCTGAAGATCGGATCGTAGCAAAGATCAGACAAATTAATGGCGTAAAATCCGTTAACAGCAACTTGAAAATTGAAGAGAAAAAGTAGATGGATAAGGGGCATTCTGTGAAAGCACTACTCAAATTTCCGGGGTGCCCCTTCAACAATGCGGGTTTCGCCCGCTAAGGAGATAGAAATGAGAAAAAGTATTTTCAGATTATTGGGGCTGGTTGTTCTTCTCGCGGCGTTTATTATGCTCACTGCGTGCCTGGTTGTACCGGCCGGACGCCGGGGTTCCGGCGTAGTCATGGTGCCGCCTCTTCCGGCGATTGTTGTTTTGGAAGAAGAACCATACTACTATCACAGCGGTTATTACTATTACTACCAAAACGACCGCTGGTCCTACTCAAACGCAAAGAGCGGGCCCTGGATAGACCTGCCAAGGGAACACTACCCAAAAGAGACCAGGTTCAAGGGCAGGGGCGATGAAAAAGGCAAAGGTTGGAAGCGCGGGCATGATGACTAAGAGCATGATTAATTTTAACGACTCTCAGCATAAATCTGCTCCGAAGGTGCTGAGAGAGAACTGAACATCCCTTACGGGCAGTGGAAGAAGCAATGGAAACACAATGAGAAATAGGAATGCAAAGAGTTGAAGGATTAAAGGCAGGAGAACAGACAGGGCCGAGGACACGGTCATGAAGGCAATTAGGCCGAACTTTATGAATAAAGAACATTTTCAGGCCAGATATAGAAGGCCTTGTCCAGTTGCCTCAAAATAATTGGTAAAAAAATTATGGCAGAGAAAATAAAAGCCCATCTCTTAAAGGAACTTTTGGAAAAACATGCGGCTGTTAATATGGCTGAAGAAGAAAAGACCCTGCAGGCTTCTGAAATACGTTACCGCAGGCTGTTTGAAACTGCCCAGGACGGCATATTAATTCTTGATGCAGATACAGGAGAGATAGGCGATGTTAACCCGTTTTTAACAGATCTGTTAGGTTATTCCAAGGATGAACTTTGGGGGAAGAAGCTTTGGGAAATAGGTCCTTTTAAAGACATCGCGGCAAGCAAGGAAGCTTATGAGGAATTGCAAACAAAAGAATATATCCGCTACGAAGATCTGCCTCTTGAAACAAGGGACGGACAGCTGAGAGACGTTGAATTTGTGAGCAATGTTTATCAGGTCAATAATAAGAGGGTTATCCAGTGCAATATCCGTGACATCACTGAGCGCAAACGTACGGAAGAAGCGCTCTTGCAATTGGCGGCAATTGTTGATTCCTCTGATGACGCTATTGTTGGAAAGACTTTGGATGGAATTATCGTCAGCTGGAACTCTGGTGCAGAACATATTTATGGCTATACTGCCGAAGAAGTTCTGGGACGTCCGGTATCCTTACTCATTCCTCCTGATCCGGACGGCAAGGATGAAACCCCTTCCATTTTAGAAAGAATCAGGCAGGGAGAGCGAATCGCTTCTTATGAAACAGTGTACAGGCGGAAAGACGGCTCGCTGATAGATATTTCTTTAACCATCTCACCAGTCAGGAATTATACAGGCAAAATTATAGGCGCCTCCTCAATCTCGCGTGACATCACCGAGCGAAAGAAAATGGAAGAAATTATAAGACGCCAGGCATATCATGACGCCCTTACCGGGTTACCGAACAGGATGTTGTTTTTTGACCACCTAACCTTAGAAATAGCCGTGGCCAACCGTAATCGCAAAAAAATAGCTGTGATGTTCATGGACCTTGACAATTTCAAAAAAATTAATGATACGCTGGGTCATATAGTCGGTGACAAACTGCTGAAAGAGGCTGCAAATCGTCTTAAGGCATGCGTTCGGGAAGCCGACACTATTGCGCGCATAGGAGGAGATGAATTCAGCATATTACTGGCAGATATTATCCAGCCGGGCGATGCGGTGGTAATCTCCAATAAAATTTTAGAGAGCTTTAAAGTGCCGTACGTAATAAATGAACATGAGATTCATATTTCAACCAGCATTGGAATAAGCATTTACCCGCAAGACGGCAAACAGATTGATGATTTAATGAAAAATGCCGATACCGCCATGTATCAGGCAAAAGAAAAGGGCAGAAATAACTTTCAGTTCTACAACTCTGACTTGAACGCCGTGACCCACGAACGAATAACACTGGAAAACAGAATGCGCCAGTCAATTGAACATAGTGAACTGGTAGTCTACTATCAGCCTCAGGTTGATATTATCTCACGGAAAATAAATTGCGCAGAGGCGCTGGTACGATGGCAGCACCCGGAGTTAGGCCTGCTTGATCCCGTTCACTTCCTCCCTTTGGCTGATGAAACCGGATTTATTACCTCTATCGATACATGGGTGCTTCATACTGCCTGCGCACAGGTTAAGGCATGGCAGCACGCCGGAGTCCCGCCTATTTGCATAAGCGTAAATCTTTCCTCCAGACAGTTTCAGAACCCGAATCTTGTAGAGATAGTATCACAGGTATTAAAGGAGACAGATATTGATCCCCGGTATCTTGATCTTGAAATTAGTGAAAATGTTGTTATGCAGGACATTGATCTGACTATTTCCAATCTAACAAATCTGGCAGCATTAGGCGTCAGATTTTCAATTGATGATTTTGGCACCGGACAATCATCAATAAGCAGGCTCAAGAAGTTGCCCATTCAAAAGATAAAGATTGATAAGTCGATTATCAGCGATATGGCTGTAATCCCTGATAATAAAGACATCATTAACGCAATAATTGCCATGTCGCATAATCTGGGATTGACGGTAATGGCGGAAGGAGTAGAGAGCGAGGATCAGGTTGCGTTTTTACGTTCAGGCGGTTGCGATGAGATGCAGGGTTATGTATTCAGCAAGGCCTTGCCGATAGAAGGGTTTCAGGAGCTGATAAAACTAAAAAGCTGATGGGAAGGAATGAAAACAAATGGCCCTAAATGGTTTTTCCGGGTAATCACTTAAGCTATCAATGAGGAGATGATATGAAGATATTAAAGACAGTGATGCTTGCAGTTGTGCTGATTTTAGTGCCGGCTTATGCCTTTTCTTATAATTATGGTTATATGCGCATAAGTCTTATCGAAGGCGACGTCCAGATAATGACGCCTGACGCGAGAGACTGGGGCTACGCCTCGATAAATACACCGCTTGATGAGGGTGATCAGGTTTGGGTACCTGAGGGCGGGAGGGCTGAACTCCAACTGAACACAGGGACATATGTCAGACTGGACCAGAACTCGGCGCTCCAGATACTTTCGATGGATAAGAATTCTACCCAGTTTTATCTTTCGCAGGGGCACGCGTACTTTTATTATGATGCGCCGAGGGGCAGTGTCATACAGGTCGATACGCCTGATGCATCAACCCGCGCTTTCAACAAGGCGATTTTCAGAATTGATATGTCCGACCAGTACCAATATACCGACGTGGCTGTATATAAGGGATTCGTTGAAACGGAAAACGAAGTCGGAAGAACCAGAATAAACGCAGGGCGTATGGTGTCGCTCGGCCCGAACACAAACGCAGAGGTTGCACCAATGGGCCCGTCTGACGAGTGGGAAAGGTGGAACAAGAGAAGAAACGACAGGATGTATGCGAGTAGAGGCGAGAGTTCGCGTTATCTTCCGGCCGAGCTCAGGCAGTATTCTTATGATTTTGACAACAGCGGCAGATGGGTGCGAGTCCCGAATTACGGTTATGTCTGGACTCCGACTGTCGTTGTTGGTGGGGGCTGGTCCCCTTACAGAAATGGTAGATGGATATGGAGGGGCGGTGATTATGTATGGGTGGCTTACGAACCCTGGGGATGGGCACCGTACCATTATGGCAGATGGAGTTTTATTATAAACATAGGCTGGTTCTGGGTGCCGCCTGTTACTGGCGCTGTTTATTGGGGGCCGGGATATGTCGGCTGGGTCAGGACTGCTGATTATGTGGCATGGGTTCCGCTTGCTCCGGGAGAAATCTATTACGGCCGCGGTTACTATGGCCAGCACAGCGTAAACATTACCAACGTAAATATCAACCAGGTCAACATCACTAATGTATACAAGAACGTTTACGTTAACAACGGGGTAACGGTTGTTAACCGTAATACATTTAATACCGGCTCTCCAAGTATTGTTAATGTCAACAAGAACATTATTCAGGAGAAAATATTCGTAAAAAATAATATCAGTGTCGGCGCGCCTGATATAAAACCTACGAGGGCGAGTTATTTTACATCGGACAAGTCGATTCCTCAGGTCAAACTTCCACCGCAGCATGTCAGGAACATTCAGGTAAAAGAATTGAAACAGTCACGCCGGCTTATTAAAGAGCAGGACAAATCTGTCCTGAACCCAGGGGTTAAGCCTGAGACGCTGCAGGTGAAGACTGTTACCACGCCGAGAACTCCGGGCAAGGGGAAACCCTCGATACAGCAGGTTCAGCCTGAAGAGAAGAAAAAAACAAAAGCACCTGAAGGCGGCTCCGTACCAAGAGACGAGAGGCAGGTTAAGCCATCTGAGAAGAAAGATGTAGCACCTGAAGCCGGCTCCGTACCAAGAGACGAAAGGCAGATTAAGCCATCTGAGGAGAAAGCTGTAGTGCCTGAAAACGGCCCCGCACCAAGAGGCGAGAGGAAGCAGGTTAAGCCAGAGGAGAAAGGGAAACCCGAAGTACCTGAATGCGGCCCCGGACAGAAAGACGAGATGAATCCTGACAAGTGTCCGCAGAAAGGCCAGAAAAAACATGGGACAAAAGAAACTAAGCAATAAACAATAGGAGGAAGGAGGTAAGGTAGCGGAAAAAGTCAGCACAAAACGCAACAACATAAACAACATAAAGGAGAAAGTACAATGAAAATGAAAGCAATGTATTCTGTAGCAATGATGATGGCTGCGGTAGTTTTGTTGGTAATCAGCGTGCCTGTGTACGCCAAGATGGATGACCGCATCGAATCATCTGCCATGAAGTCGCATGTGTTCAAGACATATCTTAAGGGTGATGATATTAAAATCCAGTCTAAGGATGGCGTCGTCGCCTTGACAGGGACTGTCTCCGAAGAATCCCATAAATCATTGGCACAGGAGACCGTGGCAAGCCTGCCGGGGGTAAAAAGCGTAGACAACAGGCTGGAAGTCAAAGGTGAACGCCCCGCTGAGAAGTCGGATGCGTGGATCACTACGAAACTGAAAACCACGCTCTTGTTCCATAGGAGCGTAAGCGCCATGACAGAGGTTAACACCAAAGACGGAATTGTGACCCTGAAAGGTGACGCTGATAATCAGGCACAAAAGGACCTGACAACCGAATATGCCAAGGATATTGATGGGGTCAAAGACGTCAAAAATGAGATGACTGTGTCAAAGACTGTGAAAAAGACTCACGATACGGTAGGTGAAAAGATTGATGATGCGTCCATAACCGCCCAGGTCAAGATGGCGTTGCTGTTCCATCGCTCGACCAGTGCCGTTAACACCAAAGTCGAGACGAACAATAGCGTGGTCACATTGAGCGGCAAGGCTAAAAATACAGCAGAACAGGACCTAGTTACCAAGCTCGTAGAAGACGTAAAAGGTGTGAAAAGCGTAAACAACCAGATGACCGTCAAGGAGTCCAAATAGATTCCGATCATTGCCTGCTTGTGCGGGGTGCGCAAGCAGGCAATGACCTAACCAAAGGAGGATCATATGTTGTGGACAATTGCTGTGATACTGATAATTCTGTGGGTGCTGGGATTGGTGAGCAGTTACACAATAGGAGGGTTCATTCACATCCTGCTGGTAATTGCCATTATCATGGTGCTGGTCAACATCATTCAGGGGCGAAAACCTCTTGGATAAAGAAAAGTTATCAACCCAAACAGGGAGACAACAGGAAGGAGGAGTAAAATGAAAACAAATATGCTGTTAGCCATAATCCTGATTGCTGTAGGTGTCGTGGCGTTTGCGTATCAGGGCATCACTTACACGACCAGAGAGAAGGTTGTTGATATTGGCCCCATCCAGATGACTGCTGAGAAGACGAAAACTCTTCCGCTGACGCCGATCGTGGGTAGTATTGCGCTTGTGGGCGGCATCGTATTGCTGGTCATGGGAAACAAAAAGGGATGAGAAGAAGCAAAACATTTCAACTACGAGGAGGTTGCTGTGAAGGACAAACGAAAAGCATACGAAGAAAAATTTGATGCGCAGTTGAAGGAATGGAACGCGCAGATCGCCCTGCTCAAGGCCAGGGCGGACAAGGGCAAAGCTGAGGTGAAGATTGAATACTATAAAACCATCGAAGCCTTGCAGCACAGACAGAATGAGGCCGGGACAAAGCTGCACGAGTTAAAGACCGCTAGCGATGAGGCATGGGAAGACCTCAAGGCAGGCGCAGAAAAGGCCTGGGATGAAGTCAAGGCAGCCTTTCACAGCGCCGCCTTGAAATTCAAATGAGAAAGGCTACTGTTCATTTCAATGTTTTCGGCTGCCTGTGCGCTGCCTTTCTCTGGCTAATGCTCCTTTTCCCGGCTTCCCCGGCGAAAGCTGCGGACATGGCAAGCGATGAATTTCTGACCGGTTACATTACCTCTATCCTTGAGCGGGACCTGCACTGGGAGAGAGACAGCTATATTTTGAAGATTGTCAACGGGGTTGCCACGATTACACTGTTTAAAGATGACCCGATGCGAATGGAGGCAGCTGACAAGCAGCTGCACACTATCGACGGGCTGCATGGGATAGCGATTGTAGTGAAGCCTGCAGATGCCGGCAAGAATCCTAAAGCGGCAGGCAAGTTTATGGGGATAACAGGCGAAGGGGAAGCTTTTCCAATAGGCAACCTGTTCTGGCCGCTCCTCGCTGACCCGAAGCAGTCACAGTTCTTTATCAGCATCGACCACTTCAGATCATCGGGTGTGCGATACACCATGGCGTCAGTCGGTTTCGGAGAGACATTCGGCATGTATAGGTTTTTCGGCAGCCGTGAGGGGGATGGCCTGCAATTGAGCGTGGAAGGTGGCTTGTTCGCCCAGTTCAATATGGATGCTCCTTCCTACGACCTCATCAATGCAGATTACACTATCGGAATTCCCGTCACCTACCGGTATGGCGACAATTCACTCCGCTTACGCATTTATCACCAGAGCTCGCATTTGGGGGATGAATTTCTCCAGAGTATTAATCATCCGGAACGGGTCAACCTTAGCTACGAAGCCATTGAGTTCATCTATTCCCGTGAATGGCACGGCTTGCGAGGGTATGGCGGCGGTGAGTATCTGATCCGCAAGGAACCGGGTGATCTAAAGCCGATGAGCGCCCACTGGGGGATTGAGTATTGCGGCAGCAAGCCCCTTGTGTTGAACGGCAGGCTGGTTAGCGGGGTGGATATGAAGAGCTTTGAGGAAAATAATTGGTCCATTGATACCAGCGTCAAGGTTGGCCTCGAGTTCGGTCAGCCTGACCCGGGTAAGCGTCACCTGCGCCTCATGGCCCAGTGGTACAAGGGGTTTAATCCGCGCGGCCAGTTTTACAACAATAAAGTTGAGTCCTATGGCATGGGGATGTCTCTGGGATTCTGAGTGAATACGATAACCGAGGGGGCTGGGTGGAATTTATAAAACTTGGATAAAGAGAAAGTAAAGCGGCGCCGAAAAAAAAGAGGAAACGGGGGGGACTGTCTCACAAACTGTGTAAGTCCAATTTTCACTGTATCCTATCCTCGAACAGTATAGCAATCTGAGAATATACTTCGGACCATCCTCTGAGAGG
>JAGVNU010000054.1 GCA_020053105.1 Thermodesulfovibrionia bacterium | reverse complement strand
TCATTCACCGACTCCGCTACAAACAGGCACTCATTCCTGTCCAATGCCACATTTGTCGGCGCACTCATATTACCTCTTACTCCCTCCAACCTCTCATACCCATCCATTTCTGCTCCGTGTGAAGTACATTCCAAAACGATAAGGAATAGAATGGAAAAGGCAGACAAATAAACTGATAGTTTTCCCAGGTGGATGCTTGTTATCGCGTATTGATTCATTTGTTCACCTCATGTAAGACTTGTTTTATATTTAAATTTTCATGTCTTCTGCTTGCTGACATATCTGTCCTCATCATTATTAATATCAGCAAAAAATATACCAGAAGGAATATTGTTTAAATTGGTTTAGTTTCATGCAGTAAGGGACTTTCTTGCATGTATAAAAATGCTCAATGAATGTGTGATATTAAGCTATTTCACTTAAGGTCGAAAAATAAAAGTACCTCGTTTTTCAGGAGAAAATCCGGGGAACTGCCTCTGACAAACATAAACTGGAATTATAATAAAAAAGGTGAGGCTATTCTCCGTAGAACAGCCTCACCTCATAAATCTTTGTAATGCATCAGCAGGGATGCACGTTTGCGGTACCAATGACTTTCGGTTTTACATATGTAAGTTTTTTCATTCTTATACCTCCTTTCAGGTTTCTTTAATTCTTTTCTCAGTATGACATACCCTTTTCAGTATGCCGATAAATTATCGCTTTTATGCCAATGAATGGGCATGGCACGCCATGCCCCTACTTATCTGTCTTCCGCTTGTTCCACCCTCTACCGGGATTTTCCTTAACGCGTATATCAATCCCTTTTGTTATTTCTCCTGACCGGACTGTCGCCTTTTCAATGGGTCTATCTGAACCCTTCGCTCTCAAATGGTAGAAACCGTCTTCATCAACACGGACAATATATTTACCGTCACTTCCAGTTCTTTTATCTGACACAAAAACCAGTTCCCGTAGCTTAGGATCACCTGAGGCATGGACCAGCACCCCTTCAGCAGGTGTCCCGTCTTCCAGAAGCACCCTACCTTCAATTGAGGTCTTTCCTGCAGGGAGCCATTCCGCCTTAAAAGGGACTGCCCCAGGTATCACACCAAGGTCTGTTGTCTCGTCTTTCCTGATTACATATTTTTTTAATTCACTGCCGTCCCATGCCGGCCATGTCGGATCACCTGCATATATAGGTGGACCGGGCATCTCACCTGAGAGCTTCTTTGTTGCTATCATATAATACTCGCCTGCCGGGAAATCCTCTGAAAAACTCCCATCATCATTGGTATGCGTAAGATAATCACAGAGTCTCCAGTACTCACGATTAAAGGGTGAAGGTCCTTTGTTCACCTGATATAAACAGACCTTTGCTCCGGACAATGCATCCCCGCTTTCAGTCAAAATTGTCCCCTTTATATGACCGTATCCGGTCACTTCGGCTAATGCAGCGTTCAGCACAAAAAGCGTACAGATGCAAAGCGATGTCAGAAATATCATTCTTTTCATATTTTCACCTTTTTTTTTACTCACGTTAGAGTTGAAAACATCCTGTCTTTATTGCCTCGTATTTCTTTCCAAGAAAAGACATAGTCAATATTAATACAACCTGCACAGAATTTCCATAATAATCATAGCAGTAAGCAGATAAAAGATCTCTGGAATCGCTATCGACAATTCAAGTCTTACCACTGTGTCACGTCGTTCCATTTCTGATCTGTCCAGGTATTGCCTGGCTGACTATCATGGCATGCGCGGTATGCGGGCTGCCGGGTCCCGTTTGTTCCAACATTTCCAAAATAGTATGCGCCTCCAGTGTTAGAGTTCCATGCATCTGAACGACTTGCAGCTGCATATCCGCCTCCTCCTCCGGGGAACCTTCCCCTACCGGCGCCATCTTCTCCGATGCCGGAGCCTGATCCGCCGGTTGCTCCTGAGGCAACACCGCCTCTATGGTTATCGTTCAGGCAGTTGGTAACCATCAATCGGGGCCGGGCAGAATTATGGGGTGAGTGGCACTTTGAACAGGTGAATGCATGCATCGTATTGTTAGCGTTTCCACCCGTACTCTGGGCCCACCCCTTCACAGTATCATGTATCCTGTCATAAGTCTTCCAGGTATTTGCTCCGTCAGGGTCTATACTTGCCTTTGCGTGACAGTTAAGGCAAAGTCCTGCGAAATCGGTATCGTTTTCAGTGATTTTTGTTGCAGATGAGAAGTTCCAACGTGTATGACTGTCCTTGCCTTCAGTGGTATCACCGGTGAAGGTATTCTGGTCTATGTTATAGCCCGGCCTGCTGCCTATTAACTTTCGATTTACCTTGTCACCGCCGCCTCGGCCTTCGTTGGTCACTGACGGCGCCGTGTCCTCCCGGTAGGGTGATGTCATCCATGTGCCTTTAAGCATGGGCACAGCATATTGCTGATTAAGTGACGGACTTACCCCATGCGGATCATGGCAGTGGGTACACAGGCCGTTGATGGTGCCGGTTGGCGTTGTATTCAGGGACGCTGATGCGCCGAGATGGCCGCCTTTATTTGCACCTGCTCCTGCCTTAAAAGCATACCTCTGCTGGGGACCAAACGAGCCTGCTCCTAAATAAGAAGAGTCAAGGTATCCCTTGATGGGCTGTGTAGCACCGTAAGTGCCCTGATATCCCCAGGGTGTTGTTCCCGCATTGGCTGTCTCGTGACAGTCAAAGCAGATTGCCGCCCCGGGATTATAGACATTCTTGTTCCCGGCAGAACCCCCTGCCTCAGGCTTGTAGGTCATGGCATAGCCTCCCTTACCTGCTGTGGTGTCCTTCAGGATGCCGCCGCTGGTTGTCGCGCTCGTATAACTTGTCGTTACGCCGCTGACCGTTGAACCGTGGGAGTTATGGCAGTCAAAACAGGCAACATTCACAGTGCCGCTTGTGTCTGTCCATGTCTCATTAAGGTCCCATCCCTGCTGGTTTACGTCAGCAACCCCATGGGAGGAGAAGGCCTTGGTCACCGCGGCCTTTCCATTGGTATTTGCGCCACTGTACTTTCCCCACGACGTCGTGCCTTCCGGAGTATAGCGGTCATTTATGCTGTAACCGTCCCATGAATATTGTTTAGGCGTCTTACCATCACCAAAGGGCTGAGTAGCGTTGTTTGCTGCATTGTGACACCCTAGGCAGTGCTGATTTATCTCCAGGATTTGCGCACGGGAACCGTTAGCATGGTACTCAACAGCCGTGACTCCAATGACATAGTTTGATGGTCTTAGCCCGTTGCCATAAATGATCAGATTTACCTCAGAATCCGGCTCAAGTGAACCACCGTGGTATGTCTGGTTAACACTCCCATCGGAATTTGCCTCCCAGTGGCACTGGTAGCAGTGCTGCTCTGTCACTGCAACACCCTGCACATGATGGGAATTTCCACTGAACTGGCCTGTTACGGCAACTCTGTTGCCCATAGCTATAGCATGGCAGATCGTGCATGCCCCGTCAGGCTTGAAACCCACTTCATGGGCATGGCAATACGTACAGTCATAAATGGCCGGTTCTGATTCATGTGTCCTTATTGTAGGTGAATTGTTTTTGTGATACAGCGTCTTGCTGTGGCATATCTCGCATATTTTATTTGAGGAAGTATATGCGGTAGTATCATCACCAAAGCCGCCTGCCCCTGTTTCCTCGAATATAACTTGTGATCCCGGGAAGGTGCCTGCGGGTGCGGAAATGGCCTCTTTTATCCTCTTGATATTGGTTGTGCTCATGGCATGACAGGTCTCGCAGGTGAATCCGCCGTACTGCCCTGATGGCGTGCCCCAGTCACCGCCCCATTTTGTGGTGCCGGTAAAACGGTTGCTGTTATGGAGCATGGTGTCATCGCTCCAGGGAAAGGGATCAACGTGATTAAACACCTGGACCTGCGTCCCTCCGGTAAAACCATCACTGTCCTGATAAGTGACTTTGATCTGATATGCTTCCTCATTTGTCAGACCGGTTATCTGATATATATAAGGACTTGAAACATGAGAGACCACCTGCGAGCCGAGGCTGTAATCTACCAGGTTCATTCCCCACTCTACAAGAATGGTATTGTCATTGTCCGAATCCTCTGTATAAGGTGCGCTGACATAAATAGAGCTGTCAGCCGGGGCCACAGAGGCAAATCCGGGGGTTGTTCTTGTTTCATAGACAAGGGTGCGTACATTCACCTGGCTGGAATCAATGCTCTCACATGGCTCATCGGTACTATAGCCGCGGACCGTATAACTGTAATCGGTGTCATCTGTCACTGCGGCATCTTCATAGGTCCCGTCACAGGGGTCCACATTTGCGAGGAAGATCCCGTCCCGGTATACCTTGTAGTATTCATTTCCGGTGCACTCGGCCGTCCACTGCAGAACGACCCTGTCGGACTCAATTATGACCGGCGAGAGGTCGTCCGGTGCATTAGCTTCACAGGAAAGCCAGGTAAAGTCCCGTGCTGTTGTTGTTACGTACTCTCCGCAGTCCGGATCAGTGCCGCGAACATCAAGGGTATAGGTGCTGCCACTAATGTAATCGCCGCAGTTTGATCCATGCCCTGTACTTGCCGGCATAGATGAACCGGACGTCCAGTCAGTGCAGACAACGGATCCGCTTCCTGTTGAATAGGTTATATATACTGAATACCAGTAGTTCGTGAATGAGCCTGTGCCTGCGGGCCATGTAGCCGGGTAGGATATCGTATTATCGGTTGAGACGCTTGTCGAACTGTAGCGCCCCCTCGCCGACTGAAAATTACTGCCGGTTGCACTGCTGCTGTAGACCACGCTAAAGCCTGTACCGCCTCCGTTACTCTTTAATGCAATCCATAGAGGCTGGTTTGCAGGAACACTAATATCAGGCCCCGAATAGGTCAATGTCAGCCACTGATCTGTCCCGCTTCCGCTCGTCTGACCAAAATCATACAGAAGAGTTGCTCCGGCAGGTCCTGCACTCAGGCTTCCGCCTGAATACACTGCAAGTCTCATCTGGTCACCGTGATTTGCCCCGACATAGACTGATATGGACTTTAAAACCATTCCTGTTGATGAAGGAGCAGTCCCGCTCATGAGTCGGGTAAAGTTGGCCTTTGCCGTAGAAACCCCTGCGTTTGTCTTCCCCCAGTCAAAATTCAAAGGCTCCCCTGTTTCTGTCACCTTGTACTCTATAGCCTCCACGTCACCTGCGGTACTATACATCCCGCTCACGTTATAAGGGTCTCCCTGTACTGTCTGTCCTGCAGGGATTGTGATGGTTGACGGGTCCGGGTCGGTACAGGGGATGTAACTGACTTGTGTGTAAAGCTCGGTCGTCCGCATGGCAGTAGCATTGGTGTGGTCTATGACCGCTACCAGGCTGTCAATCTCAGACCACGTCCACGCAGCGCCTGATTGAGGGTTTGTGGCATATGTGGTACCGGCATAAAGTGCGTAGGTTGTAGATGATGATGACTGACTGCCGCTTAAATAATTCGATCCATTGGTCTTTAATCCTATAGTGAAGGTCGAGCTTCCTGAAGAGCCGGCATATCTTATGTATGCCTTGACCACTACAGAGGTGATTGTGCCTGCCTCTGTAGTATGGTCATCCATTGCCAAATAATAATCATTACCTGTGCCACTCGACGCCCCATAGTAAGTAGTGTCGTTTGTGTCAAGGTCAGTTGCCGCTGAACCGTTGTATGTCACAGCATCACCGGTGGAAGTGCCTGAGGGATGCAGCGTCAGAGTCGCAGCAGCGTTGACATAATTGACCTCCACATATAGCTCGGTCGTCCGCATGGCAGTTGAGTTAGTGTGGTCGATGATTGCGACCAAACTGTCAATCTCAGACCATGTCCATGCGGCGCCTGATTGCGGGTTTGTGAGATATGCGCTCCCGGAATAAAGAGCGTAGGTTGTCGATGATGATGTCTTACTGCCGCTTAAATAATTCGATCCGTTGGTCTTTAATCCTATGGTGAAGGTCGAGCTTCCTGAACTACCGCTTCTTCTTGCATATGCCTTGACTGTTACGGAGGTAATTGTGCCTATTTCGGCAATATGGTCATCTATCGCCAAGTAATAGTCGTTAGTGGCGCTATTCGCAAACCCGTAGTAGGCGCTGTCGTTTGTATCAAGGTCAGTTGCTGCTGAACCGTTGTACGTCACAGTATCACCGGTGGAAGTGCCTGAGGGATGCAATATCAGAACATCGGCAATCGAGCCGGACGCGCCAATCAACAGCACAGATGCTATTAATATTACAGGGAATATCACTTTACTCATGATAATGTCACTCGTACATTCTCTGAAATTGTGTTTCTTTACCTTATCGGTCATCATCATATTATCCTTTATGTAATTGTCACTAATTTTCATCCACCTCACTGATCTGTACGAGGCACGTCCGTATGACACGCCCTGCATGAAGAAATACTCGTGTTCCAGGTAATGTCAAGTCCATTATGACAGGCAACGGTTGAACATGTGCCGTTGCTGTAGCTCGCCGTGGCGGCCAGTGTGGCCTTTGAGCTGTCATGTGATGTCGCACCCGTCTTGTAGCCGTCGTTTCTCTGCCAGTAGGTATTCAGCTCTGTTACTGTCGTTATGTCGTCCCTGATCTGTGCCCTGGACCGTATGATGATATCGGCAAAGTTGATATCGGCAGTGCCCGTCACATGACTCGTTGCGGACGGGTCAATGACCATGGTGCCTACAGGATTACTGCTGTGGCAGACGGAGCAGGCCGTATTCTTGTCATTTGCAGCCATCGTTACTACATTGTTATGACAGAGATTGCAGTTGATTGTTGTCGATGTATTCTCGTCACCATGGCCTGCGCCCGAGGCTCCGGTAGCGTTTATCAGACCGCCCGTACCGTTATAAATACTGTCGTAGTGAATAGCGACTCTGCCGTGAGACATATGAGAGCTGGTATCAGGCATATTGCCGTGGCAGTCGTCACATTTGTCGCCTGAAAATGTGCCGCCGTACCAGTTTGGCGATGTCGTGTATTGATAGGTAGAACCATCATAGTAGCCGCTGCTGTGGCAGTATACGCTGGAGCAGGTCACGCTTACGCGCTGCACCTGTGTGTAGCTCTGGACCGGATTGTTCTTGGCCTTCATGGTACCGGGCGCCCCAGTATCACTGGGATCAAAGTTCAGGTTAATTACTCCATTCATGTGTGTTGCGGATGACTGAGGATGGCAATAGCCGCATTTCTTATTAGGCACGCCGCCTATATTGGCATATGCATACCAGCCGTTTGAGACGTTGCCGTAATCACCTTGTGACACCTTTCCGACATATGCTGTCTGAACATGTCTTGCATGTTGATCGTCTGGTGTGGTCCCCGGTGTTGCGCCGCCGCTTGAAGAGTGGCAGTCGTAGCAGTCGTCAGCAATGTTGACCGTACCGTTTATATGAGTGCTTGCATCTGTAAATCCTGTACCCGCAGCATTTACTCCGGAGTCATGACATCTAATGCAGTCAGTAGAGACCTTGCCCGAATGTAAGGCGTTTGCCGGCGGATATCCGTGACATCTTGAGCAGTCATTGGCTGCGACGCCGATAAGATATGATGTATTGTTCCACTCCGGGGTCCGATCAGCGCCGTCTGTAGAACCCCCGGGCATTGCTCCGCCGTGGCAGTAAACGCTTGAGCATTCGCCATTGAAATACACCGGCGAAGCAGCACCCTGTGAAGCCAGTGCCCCGAAATTCAGCTCTGCCGTGCCGGGTGTGGCGTCCTGAATATGTTCTGCGTCAGACACAGCGGACGGGACTGTATGACATTCACTGCATGCTATATCATTCGCAAGAGAACTCTGCAGGTGTGCCTGATGGGCGCCGACTTGGGCATCGGTGGCTGCCGAATCCCCTGCCGTATCCTGTGGCGGCGCTTTGACATAATCCTGTGCAGGAGAAGCTGTCGGTGTTCCATGGCATCTGGTACATGTATCAATACCAGAGAAGTCTGTCCCCCACGTCGGGGAGCCGCTTCCGTGGCAGGCTGCGACAGAGCATGTGCCGTAGCCGTTGCCCGGGTCGCCTCCTGCGGTGTATGAGTTTGCCACACTTATCTGTCCGTCAATATGGCTTGTTGAATTGTATAAGGATGCGTCATTAGCTGCTCCGGTATGACAGTCTGCACAGCCGTCTATTCCAGTTGTTCCGAGATGCGCTGCATGACTGCCGGAAGTCAGTCCTGATGCCTCTGTCACCTTATGACATGTTCCGCATGCAGCCGATCCGTCCCACGTTACTGTAGAATATGTTGGGATGGATGAATTGCCGTCTGTTGTTGATTGTCCCGTACTGTGGCAGTATGCTGTTGAGCAGGTGTCATAAGGCGCTCCGCCTTTTGCAACATTCTGGGGATAGCCCAGATCTCCTGCTGCTGAGTAATAAACATCGAGGTTCCCGTCCTTATGCTGTGAAGGAACTGTAGTTCCCTGTACTGCCCCGTTATGACAATCCCCGCAAACAGCCTTATTATAATTTGTGGTAACCACATGCTTCTGATGGCTGCCTGTGGCCGGTACCGTCGCATGACACTCTGAACAATCTGTTACACTTGTTCCCCACACAGGGGTGACTGCCGGCAGCCCTGTTCCATCATCGTGACACGATCCTGTTGAACATGTACCGTATCCGTTCCCCGGTGCTCCGTCAGCAGTATAAGTGTTGTCGACATCTATACTGCCGTCTACGTGAATTATCGAATTATAAGATGAAGCATCATTTGCCGCTCCTGTATGGCAGTCTCCGCAGCCGTTTACGCCTGTTGTTCCGAGATGTGCTGCATGACTGCCGGAGGTCAGACCGGATGCCTCGGTCACTTTATGACATGTTCCGCATGCGGCAGAGCCAGCCCATGTTACTGTCGCGTAAGTAGGAGTTGATGAACTGCCGTCTGTTGTCGATTGTCCCGTGCTATGACAGTATACTGCTGAACAGCTGTCGTATGGCGATCCGCCTTTGGTAACGTTTAGCGGATACCCAAGGTCTCCGGCTGCCGTATCGTATACGTCAAGGTCCCCGTCAAGATGCTGAGCCGGACTTGTCGTTCCCTGCACTGCGCTGTCGTGACAGTCTCCGCAAACCGCTTTATTATAGTTTGTTGTCACCACGTGTTTCTGGTGGCTGCCTGTGGCTGGTATCTCCGCGTGGCATTCTGAACAATCCGTCACGCTTGTCCCCCATTCAGGCGTTACTGCCAGACTGCCTGTTCCATTATCATGACATGATGCTGAAGAACAGGCGCCATATCCATTGCCAGGCGCCCCGCCTGCAGTATAAGAATTTGCAACATTTATCGAAGCGTTAATGTGGTTTGAGACATTATATGATGATGCATCATTTGCAGCCCCTGTGTGGCAGTCCCCGCAGCCGTTTACCCCCGTTGTCCCGAGATGTGCCGCGTGACTGCCACTGGTTAATCCTGCGGCCTCGCTTGTTTTGTGACATGTGCCGCATACGGCGCTGGTGGGATTGTCCCATACCGGACTGGCATAAGACGGCGTTGAACTGTTCCCGTCTGAGGTTGACTGGCCCGTGCTGTGGCAGTAGATATTAGAACAGGTTTTTGTCCCTGTGTTTGTGACCGTGGTTGCGGGGGTGGTTGTGGTCGCATCATAGTTTACTCCTGCCTGCCCGTCATATGAACCGCCCTGATATGTCCCGCTGAACAGTGAATATCCCATCGTAATAGTCAGGCTGCTGTTATGTGTTGCGCCTGACCCGGCGCTGTCGTAATGACATATGGTGCATGCATAACCTTTTGTGTTTGCATGCAGGTTGTGCGCTCCTGCCTTTGACGAACCTGTTGCCCCTGGGATGTTCGCCAGTCCGTCAGGACCTCCGGTTGCTGTATTTACAACCGGGGGGTATCCGTGACAGTAATCGCATGCAACCTTGAATCCTTTTGTATGCAAATGGCAGGTAGTACATCCTGTCCCTGCGTTATGAGTATGGTCTCCGTCAGATGTGTTTCTGTGATATGCTGTCTGCGTATGGCAGACCTCGCAGACCCCATCATATGTTGCATTGCCGTCTGCAAAGGAATTGGTCCCCGTGGAATTAAATAATTTAACTGTCTTGCTCCCGCTGTTGGGAGTTACTATCGTACTGTTGACAAGCTTGCCGTACACTATCGCAAAGGTATCCCCTGCTGCTGCCTTTGTTAGAGTGACCGGCCCCTCTAATGTGAGGGTATCAGCAGTATTGCTTGAAATTTGATATTTGTATCTCTTCTGCACGATATTGGGCACTACTACCAATCCCTGATATGCGTTTACCGTCCAGCCCGCCCCTGTCATCGTCAATGTTGTTTCGGTTACACCCGTCGATACCCCTGAGTAAAGATAGCTTGCGCTTCCGTATGTATCAAACTGCTTCTGGTAATGAGGGTTGTGGCAGTCATTACATTCAAATGTCCAGTCTCCATAGCCACTGTCTGTTTGAAGACTTGAATGCGTCTTGACTAAAGGGGCATCAACGTCATTGTGACAGCTCCAGCAGAGGGTATTGAACTGGGTGTCATCGATATCTGTCGGCGTATGCACAGTCCAGGGAGGCATTAGTGACGGCTGTGTCCCGGAAACAAAATGACAGGACTCGCAACCCACATTATTTCCATTAAAATGAGGATAATCTGATGCGCCTGCAATAGAAACAAAGATGATTAATAATATGGTCATTAACGGTATGGTTATTATGCTGACCATATCGTCAAGTCCCTTAATCATCGTATATAATCGCATAATTATAGTATGTTTTCGCAATTTGCATGCCATTTGTAAAATTCCTTGACACTTCTTTGGTTTCCGAAATAAATCGCAATCTTAAACATAGATATCGGCATCTCACCAAATTTCTTAAGCTTTTGTCCTGTCTTTGACTGGGTGATATTCCATATGGATTGCGTCATTTGCCATCTCATCGGCTTAATCTAAGGCGGGCTAATGCGAATAAATTACTGTAATGCTTTGATAGATTGATAGGTATTCAATGGGGCAATTGACCCAAAGTCTCAACATATGGAAATACTTACTTCACCTTTACATCAATACCGCTTACGGATTTGCCTGTTTCAACATTTACGGCAACAGGGGCTGGGGCCGCTTCGCCGAAAGTCCTGGTCTTATCACGATACCGTGCTCTCAAAAAATATTTCCCGCCTTTTTGCAACCTTAAAACAAATTGCCCGTTCTTCCCGGTAATATCAGATATAAAAAGAGGCTGACTATCGTCCGCTGCGGTTGTGTACGCCAGAACTATCGCTTTTTCAGCAGGTTCTCCATTTTCATCCAGAACATACCCTTCAATTGCAGTAACATTCAGTTCATCTCTAACATCCATATTCTTGATTATATCCACCTCTGGAATGACACCCATCTCAGTTTCTTCCCGGTCTTTTACTAAATGTACTTTTAATCTTCCGTCTGACTCCATCCCTATAAAATTAATATCTTTCCCTCTCGGCGGGCCATTATGGTCCCATAGTCCCTTGTAAACCACTCCGATGTAATAATGACCCTCCGTTAACTCCGTGACAAATTCCCCTTGTTCATTGGCCATGACCACTTTATCGGGAATTCTCCAGTAATTATCAGGCGATGGTTGTGGTCCTGTTTCGGCATTAAAAAAAAACACCATTGCCTCTGCTTTAGGTTCGCCATCTATTGATAAAAATTTCCCCGATATTTTGCCTGCCTCAGCATCATCGATAAATACTGGAACTGTAAATAATACGGCCGAACATAATATCAGGACCAGTGTGAGAATTTTCATTTTATCGCTGCTCCTCCCTAATAATGACGTATGAATGCATATCAATTAATAGCATGTGCTATCAGAAGGCTGATAAGCCGGCGTTGTGACCCCGGCCTCATTGCTGTACGGAGATTTGTCAGCGCCTCTGTAGGCGCGCAGTCTGTATGTATATGACTGTTCCGGCTCTATGCTCCTGCTGTCCGTGTAAGTTATAGTATCAGGCGCAAGCGTTGCTATTTTTACATACCTGCCGTTCCATGTCATCACCTCAAGTTCAAACCCGTCTTCGTCGTTTGAGTTGTCTGTCCAGTCAAGCCTTATCATCATGGAATGAACTGCGGTAGCGGTCAATGCTGTCGGAGCAGCGGAGAATGTCTGATCACATGATTCAGTGCTGTATACTGTATTCCACCCGCATGTCGCCGATTTATACGCACTGACCCGGTGGCAGTACTCCACCGACGGGGTCAATCCTGTGTCGCTGTATGCGGTCACATTCGCGGCAGTTGTGAATATCTCCGCAAAGTTACTGCACCCCTGCCCCGCACACCTTTCAATCCTGAAGCCTGTTTCATCGGCTGTATTGTCCGCCCATGTCAGGTCCGTGCGGGTATCCGTAACCGCAGTTGCGGCGAAGCTTCCGGGCACAGTGACTGAAGATGCTGTTGCAGAAGCAGTGCTGCTATAGTCTGAGTCCCACAGCCCTGTCCTGTAAGCACTTACCCTGTAGCTGTAGCTTGCCGAATTACACACGGACGTGTCCTGGTATGTAACGATATTTTCTCCAACTGTTGTTATCTGCGCAAAATCGCTGCATCCCGCCCCTGCGCATCTGTCTATCTCAAAGCCTGTCTCGCTTGCCGTGTTGTCTGTCCAGGCAAGATTTATCTGCGTTGTATTTGCCGTTATTGCGGTAAGACCCGATGAGGCCGATATGCTTGTTGTTGACGATGGTGTATTGCTTACAACCTCCCAGGGGCAGGCTGCAGTCTTGTATGCCCTCACACGATAAACATACGTTGATGAATACGCCAGGCCGGCATCGCTATATGTTGTAGTGTTTGCGGCCACCGAGGCTATCTCCGCAAAGTCACTGCACCCTGAGCCTGTGCACCTGTCTATCTTAAACCATGCCTCATCCGTTGTATTGTCACTCCATGAAAGGTTGATCTGCGTCTCAGACGCCCTCGTTGCCGACAGCACAGGCGCTCCGGGAACCACTGTTATCGCTAATGCAAGATTGCTATAGACTGAATCCCATTCTCCTGTCTTATAAGCCCTCACCCGGTAGTAATAGTTTGTTGAATTACATACGGACATGTCCTGATACGTTGTTACATTTGCCCCTGCCGTACCTATCTCTGCAAAGTCGCTGCACCCTCCTCCAGCGCACCTCTCTATCTTGAATCCTGTCTCAGAACCGGTATTATCAGTCCATGAAAGATTTATCTGCGTAGTGCTCGCCACCGCGGCCATCAGCCCTGATGGGGCGGCGACAAGTGTCGTCTCTGTCTTTACATTGCTGTAATCGGTGTTCCAACTGCAATCCGCCGTCTTGGATGCCTTAACGCGATAGCTGTAGAACTCTCCCAGTGTCAGACCCGTATCGCTGTAAGTAGTCACCTCTTCCTCTAATGAAGCAAGTTCGGTGAAGTCGCTGCATTCCGGCCCTGTGCATCTTTCAAGTATAAAACCCGTCTCATCCGGTGTCGTGTCCGTCCACGAGAGATTAATAAATGTGTCTCCCACGGCCACTGTTGAAAGCACAGTGGCCGTTATTTCAGGAGTTGTAACCGGGGCCTCATTGCTCGGCTGCGTCTCCCAGGTAATATCATATGAGTAGCATGCCGAAGATTCCTCCGCTCCTGCAGATGCCGATGGATCTGTGGCCGCGTATTTCTGCACGGCGATGAATTGTACGGTTGCCTGATGTGAATACTGTGTAAACGCCACTCGCATGGTTGCGTCATTATAGGTTGACGTCTCTTTGACCAGCGTCCAGCTTCCGTATGCCCCGCCCTTTATATAGTATTTTGCGCCTGTGGCTTTGAGCTCTATTTTCATCTCATATGTAGTGCTCGCTGTATACGATCCTGTTCCGCTGGTATTGCCACCCTTTTCATAGGCTGTCAGGGTGTAATTGCTCCAGTAGAATCCATGCACCAGCTGCGTATAATTTGCGTTTGCTGTCTGGTTAAATTCCCATCCCATCATAAAGTGATTATTTCCGGCTGTGTCGGCAGCAATGGTGAGCTTTGAATGTATCATCTTGTCGGCCGCCCTCGTAATCGTCTGCTTTGAAATAAGCGCCTTGTCCCAGGCGTCACTCACATCATTTAGTATGAGGCCGTTGTTCTGGGAAATGGAGTTATTCGGATCCATTTCCGTCCATTTGCTTGTGTTGATTGTCGTTCCGGCGAAGTCATCAAATAATTCAAACACAAGGGTCCCGTCGCTTATACCCGTAGCGGCCGGATTGCCGTAATAAATAAATATCGTATTATTCGAACCGGTTTTCACCCATACAGTTGCTGAGACACCGTCCGTCTTGCTCTCTATCCAGTGAGGAAGTTCGGTAAATGATGCAGCATCGTAAAACCGGATGTCGTCAAAATCCGTCTGCATGTCCGCATCATACGAAACGCTCACTTTTGCCTGGAAGTCGGCCTGGAAGTTTGTGATTGTAAGAGGCATACGTCTTGTCCAGCATCCGCCGCCTCCGTTTGAAAGTCCTTCATTGATCGCCTTCACGCGGTAGTTATAAGTCATCGCTTTGCACACGGATATGTCCGAATATGAAGCAGTGTTTCGGGAGACCTTTGCAAGTTCAGTAAAATCACTGCACCCGGCCCCAGTACACTTCTCTACCTTAAACCCTGTCTCAGACCCCGTGTTGTCTGTCCATCCAAGATTGACCTCGGTCGTATTTGCGGCCGTTGCAGTCAGTCCGTCTGGAGGCGGCGCTGTCGTTGTGGTCCCTGAAGCGGTTCCGCTGTAGGCCGTATTCCACCCGCCGCTGCATGTTGCGTTCTTGTACGCCCGAACACGATAACTGTATGTTGTCGAAGGGGCAAGTCCGGTGTTGTTGTAAGTAATAATGCCTGCGTTTACTGCCGTTATCTCCGCAAAGTCGCCGCAGCCTTCACCCGTGCAGCGTTCAATTTTAAAGCCGGTTTCATCCGATGAGTTATCTGTCCATGTGAGAGTCAGTGTCACTTCCGTTGCACCGGAAGTCGCAAGACCGCCGGGGGCCGAAGGCGTTCCGGTTGTTGCTGATGCGGCATTGCTGTACCCGGAATCCCATTCACCTGTCTTGTACGCCCTTACCCGGTAACTGTAGCCTGTTGAATTGCAGGCTGTTGTATCCTGGTATGTTGCAGCATTTGTTCCGGCTGTTGCTATCTCCGCAAAATCGCTGCATCCTGCCCCTGCGCATCTTTCGATCTTAAAGCCTGTCTCGCTTGCAGTGTTGTCAGTCCATGAGAGGTTTACCTGTGTCGTGTTCGGCGACGATGCTGTAAGAATTGAAGGCGCTGCAATGCCTGTCGTTGCTGACGCTGTCCCGCCCGTGGTCTCCCATGCGCATGTCGCTGTCTTATATGCTCTTACTCTATATGTGTACGTTGTTCCATACGTAAGTCCTGTATTATTATAGGTCGTTGAACCTGCTGCGACAGAGGCCAGCTCAGCAAAGTCAGAACATCCGGCCCCTGCGCACCTGTCTACTTTGAATCCCGTCTCATCGGTTGTGGTGTCCGTCCATGAGAGGTTTATCTGTATCTCTGAAATCCTGTTTGCTGCAAAGCTCCCAGGCGCTGCAGGTGTTGCCGTCGTTACTGATGACGTATCGCTGAATGAGCTTTCCCACTGGCCGGTCTTGTATGCAACGACCCGGTAACTGTAAGCGCCGTCGTTACATGCCGAGCTGTCTTGATATGTGGTAGTATTTGCAGTAACCGTGGCAAGTTCGGTAAAGCTGCTGCACCCTGCCCCGCTGCACCTCTCTATCCTGAAACCATCCTCTGCACTGGTGTTATCTGACCATGACAGGTTTATCTGCGTGGTGTTTGCCGCTGCCGCAGAAAGAGTACCCGGCGCTGAAGGGGTAAGTGTAGCAGTCCCCTTCTCTGTCCACACTGAGGTCTCGCCGTTGTTTTTAAATGCTTGTACCCTGTAACAGTACTGACTGCCGGCATTAAGCAGCGTATCAGAATATGAGGCGGCATTTGAGGACGCGGTGTATATTAACACCCACGGACTTGCTGAATCGCATGCCCCGACCTTCCTCTCAACATAATAACCGTCTTCAGCAGCTGAGTTATCAGACCAGGTAAGATCAACTGCCGTGTATGAAGGTCCCGCGTTAAATGGCACAGGCGGCTGCAGATGATAACCACTCACTTTAAGCACTATATAATCTGCATTGCCGCTTGCATTGATTGAATGTCCTCCTATAAATGCCTCGCCCGTGTTATTGACCGTAATCGAGGAAGCCTCATCGTTGCCGCCTGCTGCTCCGTCATAGGTCATTCCTCCGCTAAATGTCCCCTCCGCGTTATACCATACGGAAAGAATATCTGTGTTGCTCCCGCCGTCTGTATAGCCCGCTATATGCATATTGCCTGAGTGGTCCATAGCCGCTGCGGCCACAAAGTCGTTGCTTGAGGGCCTGTCTAATGTCCTTTGCCATAACAAATTCCCTTCTGTGTCGTATCTGATAACGTGAAAGTCATTGTTGCCGGATGAGGTAAGCGCTGCGCCTGCGACTACAGCCTGGCCGTTCACAGGATCTACTTTTACGCTTATCGCCTCATCAACCCCGTTTGCCCCGCCATTATAACTGCGCTCCCAAGTCCTTGTCCCGGTTGCGCCATTGTACTTTATGGTATAGAAATCTTCGTTACCGGTTGCAGTCACCGAGGAGCCTGTAACGTAAACATCCCCTGATGTGTCTATCGCCAGCGAACGGGTAAAGTCGTCTCCGGCGCCTGCTCCGTTAAAGACGTCCGTCCAGATGACCGCGCCTGTGCTGCCGTTATACTTCCGCGTGAAATAGTTATAGTACAGGCCGGCCTTTGTATATCCAGTTACAAATATATTCCCCTCTGAGTCAAAGGCAACCGCGGAAGGATAATCATTGCCGCCTCCATCATACGGAGTCGCTGCCCAGTAGCGCGTCCCGTTATTGAGATACTTAATTACGTATATGTCATCATTCCAGCTCGCGTTCTTCCCGTACCCGACCACTACATAGTCGTTATTGTCGTCGCTCGTTACATCCACTACGCTCGATCTGTCGTCATCTCCCACGGGGCCGTTGTACTGGTCTGCCCAGTCCTCAGGAGCGCCTGTTGACGGATACCTGATGCTGTAGATATCATTAGTGTTTTCGGCCCCTCCTCCGTACAGGAACGAATATCCGGACACCAGAATATCATTATCGCCGTCTTCCGCTATGGTCCTTGCCACATCCATATCATTCTGATCTCCGTCATACCTCACGCTCCATGTGGCGCTTCCCGTCCCACTGTTTATCTTTACCGTGTAATAATCAAACTGCCCTGCCGTTGAATAGCTGTAGCCGGTTGCTACGGGACTGTTATCAGGGCCTGTCGTTACGGCAGTCACATAATCATCTCCGTTATCGCTCCCGTTGTATGTATAAGTCCATGCAGGTGGCGTATAGGAAACCACCGTTGTCACTGCGTATACCTCATTGCTGTGCTGTGAATCGCCATCGGCTGCGTTGTATGCCTTCACCCTGTAGTAGTATTTCGTATCTGCAGTCAGACCTGTATTATTATAAGTAGTCACGTTCGGTCCTGCAGTTGTTATCTGTGAATACTCCCCAAACTCCCCTATCTTCCTCTCTATTCTGAACCCGTCCTCGTTTGATGAGTTGTCCGTCCATACAAGGGCAATCTCTGCATTCGATACAGTTGTAGCTGCAAGGCCCGTAGGCGAGTTAATAAGTCCGGGGTCGTATTTGATTGCGTAATAGTCATAGTCCGATGCCCCGCTCGTCCACACGTCTGTCCAGCCTCCCACTATGGATTCCCCTGCTGCCGTCAACCCTGTGCCTGTTACACGGTCATTCTTGTTTGACGTGCCGTTAAAGCTTTTTTGCCACAGAAGCGTTCCGCCGCCGGCAGTGTACTTCAGTGTCATAAAATCATAATTGGCTGAGGCTTCATTATAAGTGTCGCCGGTTACAAATATGCTCCCGGCATTGTCTCCTGATATGCAAAACGCGCTGTCGCTGTTGCTGTTATCGGAGTTGAATATTTCATCCCATAGCAGTGTCCCGTCGCTTGAGGCATATTCTGCTGTGTAAATATCGTTGGCCCCTCCGGTTGTAAATGTATAGCCCGCTACATATGCATTGCCCGATGAATCAAGCCACATGTCCTCAGGCTCTTCATCGTATCCGCCATTATAGGTCGACTCCCACAGTATGTTTCCATCAGAGGAATTATATTTTGCGGTGTAGATGTCCTTGTTCGCCCCATTGTATACATATCCGGTCATGATTACATTGCCCGAACCGTCCATCTTCACTTCAACTCCCCTGTCATCACCCGATGCGGATTTCCTCTTCTCCCAGGTCAATGTACTGTCAAATCCGTACTTGACTGTCACCATGTCAAAGTCAGGGGTACTGTTCTGGGAGGTCCCGGTTACTGCGATGCCGTATGTCCCAACCGTTATCGATGAAATCCGGTCATGCCCGTTTGCCGTGCCGTTATAACTCTTCTGCCATATCGGTGTGCCGTCAGGATTGGGACCACTGGAACTGTACTTTACTATCATGTAGTCGTCTGTGCCTGATAGACCCTGTGAGTTGCCTCCCACATAAACGTTATTGAGACTGTCTACCGTTACCGCAATAGCATAGTCGCTGCCGTTTATTGCAGAATTAAACGTGTGCTGCCAAAGCACTGTGCCGTCACTGCCGTCGTATTTGATTGTGTGAAAATCATAGTTTGACCCGTTCCATACATAACCTGTAACGATTACGTCGTCACCCGAATCAATCGCTATGGCAGTTGCATGGTCATCTCCTGCGGCATTGTCATATACTTTACTCCATAATAGTCCTGTGCCGTCTGCCTTGATCTTTGCCGTGTAATAGTCGTCAGTGCCTGACTGATCTGAGGCCCCGGTTATGATCGTGTTTCCGGCAGAGTCTGCCGCAATTGCCTGTGCCTGCTGTTTACCGGTCTTCGGTGAGTCCCCAAATTCCCATATCGCGTCACCTCCGGCAGCTTTAGATCCGTTAGGGGACCAAAACGAAAAGACAACAATTAATACTAAAACAAACCACAGATTATTTACTCCGTGCCTCTGAGTCTCTGAGGTTATATCAGATGTCGTTTTATTTATCCCGATTCTCATAGTTTCCACGGTCACCATGGCGACACACTGTTCCATTTCTCATCCGGCAACCCGAAGGTAGATTTATGGCACTGAATAAGATTCTTGTCAGGGCCCTTCGGAAATCCCCACCACTTCCCGTTGCACTGACTTTTTGTACTTGTCGTGCCGCCGGATGTCTGCCTGCCTCTGTGCTGAGAGTCCAGGCAGTTTGTCTGAAGCAGCCTGGGAAGACCTGAACTATGGGGCTGATGGCACTTGGAGCACGGCCATGAATGCTCTCCATTCGTTCCCCATCCTTTTACTGACTCATGAACCCTGTCCATTGTCTTAAAGGCCGTATTCTTTTCAACCCCGTCGGTAAGGTTTTCTTTCGGATGACACCGCAGGCAAAGCCCTGCAAATTGTGAATCATCCTGAGTTATCCTTGAGCCTCCGAATGTATTACGGTCGGTCCGCCAGCCCGGCACATTCCCAGCTCCGGAACCTGATGCATTAGGATTAGGCGCATCTTCCTTGTATGGTGATGTCATCCATGTTCCTTTAAGAAGAGGCACGGCATACTGCTGGTCAGCTCCAAGGCTGGGGCTTACTCCGTGAGGGTCATGGCATGGCGTGCAGAGCCCATTCACTGTTCCATTTGCTTCATCTCCGGTCCCCGGCGTACCGTCAAGTCCCTTCAAGGCTGATGACGCCTTCAAATGACCACCGAGCGTCGTTTTGCCTGCTCTGTAGCTATAACGTGTCTTTGAACCGTTAGCGCCCCCTCCGAAGCGCGCTGTATCTTTATAGGCTACAATCGGCGCTGTTACTCCAAAAGTAGAACCATAACCCCATGGCTTTGTGCCGGGACTTTCCGTCTCATGGCAGTCAAAACACTGCGCCGCACCCGCATTGTAGGGATTAACTCCGGTCGCGTTCGCAGCAGCTTTATAAGTCATGGAATAGCCGCCCTTGCCTGCCTGTGTCTCTTTTAAATTCGCCCCGTTATTGGTCCCGTTAAATGTCTTGTAGCTTGATGTCACTCCTGTCGCCTTTGACCCATGTGAGCTGTGACAGTCAAAACACTGCACGTTCTGGCTTCCATTTCTCGTATTGGGTATTGTGCCGTCCACGCCTGTAGCCGCGTCCCATCCGCCTCCATTGCCAATTGCGTTGCCATGCGCGGAATATGCCTTTGCAATGTCCTTTTTGGCTGCATTAGCTGTGGTGGTATATTTGCCCCATGTTGTCGTGCCGGTTTGAGAATATCTTGCCTCAATACTGTTCCTGTCCCACGCATACTGTCTTGGGGTTTTGCAATCACCGTAATCCGTGTCAACTACGTTGAACGGCTCGGTGTCATTGTTCTGATCGCTGTGGCAGCCGAGACAATGCCCCGTCACCTTTGATACCTCGGTCCTTTCATCAACAGTGCCGACCTTGCTCGCCGTAAAGGTCACTGCTGTCTCTCCCTCTGTATATGTTGAAGGTCTCAATCCGGCGCCCCATATGACCAGGTCAACTGCCGCATCTTTGGCAGACGCATATGTCTTGTAGTTGAAACCGGAATGATAATTAATATCTATAAGCCCCTCAGCGGTGGCCTCCCAGTGGCAGGCGTAGCAGTGCTTGTTCGTAATGGTCACTCCCTGAATGTGGTGGGAATTGGAACTGAGCTGTCCCATTATGTCCATGCGTTTGTTAAGGACGCCGTTATGGCATTTTGTGCAGTCCCTGGGAAGTCCAAACGCTGTGTGCCGCGGGATAGGCTTATTTTGATGGCATGTATTGCAAGCCTTGCCCGAGGCATGGCTGTCACTGAACCGGTGCTCATGACAGGTCGTGCATAGCCTGCCTGAATTATGCCCGTCCCCATAATCAAACCTGTAGTGCTGGCCTGTGTCCGAGTGGCATACATTACAAATCCCGTCATAGGGGGCAGATGTCCTGGCGTAATCCAGGCCGCTCTGTTTCCTCGTAAATACCACATCACGTCTGGTTACTGGAATGCCGAATGTGCCGTCAGTCTCAGTTGCAACTTTGTTCTGGATCATATATATGTTCCCGTCGCCGTGGGGATCGTGGCAGTCCCAGCAGAACTTCCCCCCCTTCCATACGCCGTTGTTTTCATATGCGGCATAGTGTTTGTATCCAAAATGTGTTGATGTGGCCTTGGAAGTTGCAGAAATATGTCCTGTCCCGGGATCAAAGCCGAGTTGGTATTGCGGTCCTGTGTGACATTGGTTGCACTTATCATTGCGGTCGTCATCGTGGCAGACCAGGCATACTCCCATCATCACATACTGGTTCTGTACGTCGTCTTTCTCAGCCGCTGTCCAGATACCCGCCCCTGTATTATGTCTTTGCTCATCCGTGGCATGACAGGAAGCAACGCAGGATGTTTGGCCGTTCGTATATCCCGTATGGTCCTGTGAAAAAGTGGGACTGGTTATGTCCGCAAGCTGAGGCGCAATCGATTCAACTGCGTTATGACAGCTCAGGCACTCACTGTCCAGCCCTTCCATATGGCAGTATACGCATTCCTTCTCAAAGCGCTTCTCAAACTGCTGGTGCTGTCTGAGTCTGAACGGATTTGTTGCATCGTTATGCAGTACGTCATTGTCATGGCAGTACCAGCACGGGTTGCCCGGAAAGTTTGCAGGGGGATTGCCTGATGTGTAATTACCCGAAGCAACGGGCCTGCCGTGTCCTGTACTGGCCCATTCATCCATATTGATCTTTGCGCGTGTTCCGTTAAATTCGGCATAATCGTCAATGTCGGTTTCGGTCGTACCGTGGCATGACAGGCAGATTACCGTGTTGTTCACCGAATCACCCCATTGAGGGTCTGCGCCGGTGTGACAGGCTGTGTTTGAACACTCTTTGTTCACCTGGTCATAGGTGCCGCCGTTCTTAAAGGATATGTCCTTGATCTTATTAACATGGTATGCCGGATTAATATGGTTGGTTTCATCCATTGCTCCGCTTCCGGTGTGACACCCTTCTGTATCACAGCTTTGGGCCGTAATTGTAAGGGCATGACAGTTATCACAGGTAAAATCAGTCATCAGATGCCGGTTATGCGTGTTGGCCTTCTCAGTGCCGGCTCCGCTGTTTGTATACATCGGCATTGCTGATTTCCATTCCTCACTGACAGACCACGCCGTCCTGCCGTCATTATGACAGTCGGAACAACTGTTATTCGGATGTCCGTGGCAGGTGTTGCACTTGGCATGACTTTCAGTCCAGGCAAAAGGACGCACCTCAGGATTGACCGTGGTCCCGTCGCTGTGGCAATAAATATTCTCACAGACTTTTGTGTCGGAATTATAGCTTGGTGCGGGATTGCCTGAGATATACCATTTAGAATTAAATACTATGTCCTTGGTCCCATTTGCATGTTTGCTGTAATCCTCTAGGTTGCTTGACGTGTCGACCGTTGCTTCATGGCAGTAGTAGCAGGGATACTGCCTTATCCACTGGCTGCTTACAAGCCGTGCGTGACCATTACTGCTGATCTCATTTGACTCCATGCCGGGCCTTCCGTTATGGCATGAATCACAGGACATGGAAACGGAATCCGACCACGCAACCGCTACGCGCGGGGCGCCTCCCCTTGCATTGCTGTGACAGTATGTGCTCGTGCATGCTTTCGTGCCGCTGTTAAATGAGCCGTCGGCCGAGAATATAACGTCTTTTGCATTGTTGACATGATAAGACTGGGTCTTTATCGCAGCGCTTCCTGTTGCCGTCTGAAAATGACACTTCTCGCATTGGAAAGCATGCCCGGCAGCGTCCGTATGTTTATCGTGTTTGCCGCTTAAATCAGTGAGCGCGCCGCCCCCGTCATGGCAGGACATACAGGTGACTGAACCATTCCATGAGGGTTCAGTGGCTTTCCCGCCGCCCCATACCGTACCATTCGGGAGTTCTCCGTGGCAATATATGTTGCTGCAGGTCATGCTCCCGGTATTGATTACAGTGGTATTTGATTCGCTGCTGTTATAATTAGCAGTTGTCTGGCCATCATATATACCGCCGAGATATGTGTCTCCAAAAAGTGAAAATCCCATTGTTATGGTAAGACTGTTGTTATGTGTATCACCCGAACCAGCGCTGTTAAAGTGACAAACCGTACATTGAATAAGCTTCGTATTCACATGTGTACCGTGGGCGCCTGCAGTGGTTGATCCCGTTTCTCCGAGATTATTAACAAGTCCATCAGGCCCGCCGGTCGCAGTGTCTGCAACCGGCGGATATCCATGGCATGCGTCACATCCGGACCCTTTAAAACCTTCTGTGTGCTTGTGACAGGTAGTGCATTTTGCCCCCTTACTGTGATTATGGTCCCCGGCAGCGGTATTTTTATGAAATGCGGTCTGCGTATGACAGACTTCACAGACCCCGTCATACGTACTGTTTCCGTCCGCAAATGAATTAGTTCCGGTTGATCTGAATAGCCGGACCGTCTTGCTCCCGCTATTTGGTGTTTCTATAGAGTTGTTTATTAGTTTCCCATATACGATTGCGAAGGTATTGCCTGTTGCCGCCTTGGTCAAATCAACCGGACCCTGAATGGTCAGAGTATCGCTTGTGTTGCTGAGAATTTGATATTTGTATTTCTTCTGGGCAGTATTGGGAATGACGACCATTTCCTGATACGCATTTGTCGTCCAGCCGGCGTCGGTTTTTATCAGCGTTGTTGCAGTCACATCTGTTGAGGTTGAAGTATAAAGATAACTCGCGCTTCCAAATGTATCTGACTGCTTTTGATAGTGGGGGTTGTGGCAGGTCTTACACTCGATTGTCCAGTCTCCGTAACCATTATCATTCTGAACACTGGAATGGGTCCTTACAAACGGTGCGTCAATATCATTATGACAACTCCAGCAGAGAGTATTATATTGGGTGTCATCTATATCCTGTGCAGCATGTGCTGTCCAGGGCGGCAGTAAATTGGGCTGGGACCCATAAACAAAATGGCAGGAATCACATCCGATACCATTAACACCAAAATGCGGATAATCAAGGGCATGGGATTGAATTGCAATGAGGCTGAGCGTTGAGGCAATGATTATTGCTCTAAAAACCGCTTTTTCTTTCATGAATTACCTCTCCACCCCTCTATGGCACCTCATAAAACCTGAAAGACTTTTTGCTTGTATTTTTATAGCCCTAAGTTACCCGGTACGGCATTGATTCAGGTAACCATAAATTTCAAAATACGCTTGCACTGTCCCACTCACATATAAGACAACTATGCTTATACTGTATCTACATCGGTCATCAACCGACATGCCTTTAGCTGTTTCAGTAGTCCTTATCACGATTTCAATATTTAACCGTAGTCCACTCATCTTCAGTTCCCTGTAATTCTCACTCTAAGCATTAATAAAGTATTCTTGCTTCTTACTTCCTTCTCTTATTTTCGCAAACATTATTCCTGAGTTATTATTTAATCAAAGGACTTGCAACATAAGAATTTGCATCAATTAATTATTTAGACATGCAAGTAATTTGGGGCAACAAACTCAATTACAGGAGAATTTTACTCAATTGATTGGAGGTAAGACAGTCACTAATTCGATTATCACCTGATGCATAATATAAACAGACCGCTCAAATAAACGGATTAAGCGGTGCTTTGGTAATAGACTCTACGGACCCAGATCCCCGACAGCGACATTGACACCATATCGGGTGCCCATCACCTTAAATCTCGCCTGCTCTATCCCGTTTGCATCAAATATCTTCACTATCG
>JAGVNU010000014.1 GCA_020053105.1 Thermodesulfovibrionia bacterium | reverse complement strand
CCGGGGCTGGCCCTGTTTTACGGCGGTATGGTCAGGAGGAAAAATGTCCTGGGAACGATTATGCATAGCTTTATGGCAATTCCGATTATCAGCCTTCAGTGGATACTGATAGGATATAGCCTCTCATTCGGGCCTGATGTAAGCGGCTTCATAGGAAGCCTTGAGTGGCTTGGACTCAACGGGGTCGGGCTTGAGCCTTCTCATTATGCCCCCACAGTGCCGCATCTTGCCTTTATGATATACCAGGGCATGTTCGCGGTGATCACCCCTGCCCTGATAAGCGGGGCCATTGCCGAGAGGATGAAGTTTTCCGCGTACGTTATTTTTATCGTATTATGGACTACGTTTGTTTATGACCCCGTGGCCCACTGGATATGGGGCGGAGGGTGGCTCAGCAAACTCGGAGTGGTCGATTTTGCGGGCGGACTTGTTGTTCATGTGACGTCAGGTATTTCAGCGCTCGCAGCCGCCCTGATTATCGGACACAGAAAAGGATACTTGAAGGAATCAATGACACCCCATAACCTGCCAATGACGGTAACGGGGACCGCGATATTATGGTTCGGGTGGTTCGGCTTTAACGCGGGAAGCGCGCTTTCATCAGGAGAATTAAGCACCATGGCGTTTGTTACAACTCATATCGGCGCAGTGGCTGCAACTGTCACATGGGTCATCGTAGAATGGCTGCACCGCGGAAAACCGACCACGTTCGGAGCGGCAACCGGTTCAATCGCAGGTCTTGCAACGATAACCCCGGCAGCAGGCTTTGTCGGGCCAATGTCCGCCCTGGTCATCGGAATAGCTGCGGGGTGTATATGTTATCTGGCCTTGAATTCCAAGACAAAATTAGGCTATGATGATTCGCTTGACGCATTCGGTGTCCACGGAGTAGGTGGTATAATTGGTACCATAGGAGCAGGCCTTTTTGCTTCGGCTTCTATTAACGGCTTAAACGGATTATTTTTTGGAAATCCGCAGCAGCTTATCAACCAGTTAATCGGCATTGGAGCGGTGGCGGTTTACTCATTTGTCGTATGCGTCATTATTCTAAAATTGGTTGACGCCCTTGTCGGTTTAAGGGTAGATGAAAGAAGCGAAGAGCAGGGACTTGATATTACCTTGCACGGAGAAGAAGGTTATTTCCTGTAAGAATATAATAAATGAATGTATTGATCGTTAAAAATATCCCTAACGAGGGACCCGGCACAATACAGGATTACCTGACAGAACAGGGGACCAAATTTGCTGTGCTGGAATTCTCCGGCTGCGGGGCAGTTACAGAACTTCCTGATATCAGAGGATATACTCATCTTGTCATTATGGGAGGGCCCATGGCGGTTTATGAATCAGACGGACTGCCATTTCTCCACCTGGAAACAGCAATGATCCGTGTCTTTATAAAGACCGGCAGGCCCGTGCTTGGTGTGTGCCTCGGGGCCCAGATAATCGCCAACGCGCTTTGGGCCAATGTATACAAGGGCGCTGTTCCGGAAACAGGATGGGACAGGGTGGAGATAACTGAGGATGGAATGAGTGACCCGGTATTTTCAGCTTTAGCGGTTGATGATAAACCCTGCGCAGACATTTTCCAGTGGCACGGCGACACCTTTGATCTCCCTGAGAAGGCAGTGCGCATGGCCTCGTCGGTTCATTATCAGAATCAGGCCTTCAGATACGGCAATAATGTATACGGACTGCAGTTTCATATTGAAGTAACACCGGAAATAATCGAAGAATGGTTCAGAAAGGAGGGGGGATTTGATGTAGAAAACATGCTTGATACTGCCCGCAGGATATTTCCTGAATACAGGAAGAGGGCGTTCAAGTTTTATAATAACTTTTTCATTTGAAACCTGATTTTCAGAATTCAGTAAGTTCCATAGAACTTATAATAAAAGGAGGAGGAATAAAATGACACCAAAAGACGTACTCAACATGGCCAAGGAGAACAAGGCCGTTATGGCAAACTTCAAGTTCCTTGACTTTCCCGGCATATGGCAGCACTTTGCCGTGCCGATCGATGAACTGAAGGAAGAGATATTCGAGGAAGGCCTCGGATTCGACGGCTCGTCCATAAGGGGATGGCAGGCAATCAACACATCAGACATGCTGATCATCCCGGACGCATCCACCGCCTTCATGGACCCCTTCATGCAGTATCCGACGATCAGTCTTATCTGCAACATCGTGGACCCGATCACAAAGGAATATTACACCAGAGACCCAAGATACATTGCACAGAAAGCAGAGGCATATTTAAAATCCACAGGTCTGGGCGATACCGCCTTCTTCGGGCCTGAAGCAGAGTTCTTTATATTTGACGGTATCCGTTTTGATCAGAATTCCCACAGCGGATATTACCACATCGATTCCGTTGAAGGTATCTGGAATTCCGGCCGCGAGGAAAATCCGAACCTCGGGTACAAACCCAGGCACAAGGAAGGATATTTCCCTGTACCGCCGACCGACAGCCAGGTCAATCTCAGGACCGAGATGGTAATGGAGATGATCAAATGCGGTATCTACGTAGAAAGGGAGCACCATGAAGTCGCCACAGCCGGACAGGCGGAAATCGACATGAGATTTGATTCACTGGTCAGGATGGCAGACAAAAACATGCTGTTCAAATATATCGTCAAGAACGTAGCGCACAAAAACGGAAAGACCGCGACCTTTATGCCGAAGCCGCTCTTCGGCGACAACGGCTCGGGCATGCATGTCCACCAGAGCATATGGAAAGGCGGCAAGCCGCTCTTTGCAGGCAACGAATATGCCGGCCTGAGTGAAATGGCCGTTTACTATATCGGCGGCGTTTTAAAACACGCCAAGGCGCTCGCGGCTTTGACCAACCCGACTACCAATTCATACAAGAGACTCACTCCCGGATTCGAGGCGCCGGTCAACCTCGCATATTCCGCGAGAAACCGTTCGGCTTCCATCAGGATCCCGACTTACTCGGCAAATCCCAAGGCAAAGAGGGTTGAAGTAAGGTTCCCTGATCCTTCATGCAATACATACCTCGCATTCTCCGCAATGCTGATGGCCGGGCTTGACGGCATCGAAAACAAGATACACCCCGGAGAGCCTCTGGACAAGGACCTCTATGATCTTCCGGCTGAAGAGCTGAAAAACATCCCACAGATGCCGGGCAGCCTTGACGAGGCGCTTGACGCCCTGGAGAAAGACCACGCCTTCCTGCTCAAAGGGAACGTCTTTACTAAAGATGCAATTGAGAAGTGGATAGATTACAAGAGGACAAACGAGGTTGACGCCCTGAGGCTCAGGCCGCACCCGTACGAGTTCTTCCTCTATTACGACATTTAACAGATACATCTCGATCATTCCTCCTCCGTTAAGGGGGAGGAATGATTTTAGATTCTCAAAGCCGTCGGG
>JAGVNU010000049.1 GCA_020053105.1 Thermodesulfovibrionia bacterium | reverse complement strand
CCGCGACCTGCCGCCTGAGGCTGAGGTGCCGACCATTAACGTCGAATCAGCGGACAGCCGCTTTGCCTCGGCCTATCTGAGTTTCACCTCTGATATCCTTGCCCAGAACGAAATTACCGATTACCTGGTGCGGGTGGTCCAGCCGCGTCTCTCAGCGCTTGAGGGGGTGCAGCGGGCCGATGTTCTCGGGGCGCGGACCTTTGCCATGCGCATCTGGCTTAAACCTGAGCGGATGGCTGCCCTCAATATCAGCCCGGTCCAGGTGAGACAAGCTCTATCTTCCAATAACGTTCTTTCTGCTCTCGGCCGCACCAAGGGGGCGATGATCCAGGTCAATCTCACAGCCGACACAAACCTTACAAGTGTCGGCGAATTCAAACGCCTGGTCATTCGCGAACAGGACGGCGCTATCGTGCGGCTGGAGGACATCGCTGAGGTCGCATTAGGGGCTGAAGATTACGATGCCGAGGTCCGCTTCTCCGGCCAGACCGCAGTGTTCATGGGTATATGGCCTCTGCCCAATGCCAACTCGCTTGATGTAATCAAACGTGTCCGCGTTGAAATGGACGCGGTACAGAAGGACCTGCCAGGAGGAATGAAGGCACGGATCGCCTATGACGCCACTGCCTATATCGACAATGCTATTAAGGAAGTCATTACAACTCTGAGTGAGACCCTGCTGATCGTGGTGATCGTTATCTTTCTCTTCCTCGGTTCACTGCGTTCAGCCCTGATCCCTGTTATTGCGATCCCGCTGTCTCTGATCGGCGCGGTCTTTCTTATGCAGGTCTTTGGCTTTACCATCAACCTGCTGACGCTGCTTGCTGTCGTGCTCTCGGTAGGACTGGTGGTCGATGATGCTATCGTTGTTGTTGAGAATGTTGAACGGCATCTCAGAAAGGGGGGCACACCTTTTGAAGCAGCGATACTCGGCGCGCGCGAACTGATCGGACCATTGATCGCCATGACCATTACCCTGGCAGCGGTTTATGCGCCGATCGGACTGCAGGGCGGCCTGACCGGTGCGCTGTTCCGTGAATTCGCATTTACCCTGGCAGGCGCGGTGACCATTTCCGGTATAGTCGCCCTGACCCTTTCGCCGATGATGTGTTCCCATCTCATGAAGCCGGGGGCCGGAGAACGGGGATTTGCCGGCCGCATCACCCGTGACTTCGGACATCTGCGCAATTTTTACGGCCGGATTCTCGACGCCGGCCTGCGTAACAGACCGGCAGTCTATATAATATGGTTAGTGATCAGCCTGCTGGCGGTCCCCATGTTTATGATGTCTCCGGTGGAGCTTGCGCCTATGGAGGACCAGGGGGTCATCTTCGGTATCGTTGATGCTGCTGCCAATGCAACCCTCGACCAGACCAGCAAGTCTACTGCCGCGGCCAACCGCGCCTTTATGAGCGTGCCTGAGACCAATTTCACTTTCCAGATCACCTTCCCCAGCTCCGGTTTCGGAGGCATGGTGGTAAAGCCATGGGACGAACGGGAGCGGACCGTATTCGAAATCCTCCCTGAGGTCCAGCAGAAACTGTCTGCGATACCCGCAATACGCATGTTCCCTGTGACTCCGCCTGCATTGCCGGGGGGCGGTGATTTCCCGGTCGAGTTCATTATCGCCTCAACAGCTGAGCCCCAGCAGATCCTGCAGCTGGCACAGCAGGTCCAGTTTAAGGCGATGCAAAGCGGGATGTTTGCCTTTCCGCCGATTATTGATGTCAAAATCGACCAGCCGCAGGCTGAGTTCGTCATTGACCGCGACCGGGTCGCTGCTTTGGGGATGAATCTGCAGCAGGTGTCAAATGATTTAGGGGCCATGGTCGGAAGCAACTTCGTCAACCGTTTTGACATCGCAGGCCGAAGCTATAAGGTCATCCCCCAGATCCAGCGGATCGACCGCCTCAATCCTGACCAGCTTCAGCAGATATATATCAGCGGACCTGGCGGCGAACTGGTCCCGCTGTCCACAGTCGCTACAATCCGCAACTCAACGGTGCCGCGCTCACTGAACCGCTTCCAGCAGCTCAATGCGGTGAAGATCAGTGGAGTTTCGGTTCGCCCTCTTGACGAGGCGCTGCGCTACCTCGAAGACGAGACCGCGAAGATTCTCCCGAAAGGCTACGTGCTCGATTACACCGGTGAATCACGCCAACTGCGCACCGAAGGGAACCGGTTTCTGCCGGCCTTTGCGCTGGCTGTGGTCCTGATCTTTTTGGTCCTTGCCGCACAGTTCAATAGTTTTCGCGATCCCTTCGTCATACTTGCCGGTTCTGTACCGCTGGCAATGTTCGGTGCGCTGATATTCACTTTCCTGAAGATGCCCGATCCGAACACCCCTTTCTGGACCCGCGGATGGACAACCACACTTAATATCTACTCGCAGGTCGGGCTGGTGACCCTGGTGGGACTGGTCTCAAAGAACAGCATACTGATCGTTGAGTTCGCCAATAAATCGCAGGAGCGCGGCCTTGATAAACTCGCCGCGGTTCGGGAAGCGGCACTTACACGCTTAAGACCGATTTTAATGACCACCGCCGCCACAATCGCCGGACACTTTCCGCTCACCCTAGTGAGCGGCGCCGGTGCTGCGGCCCGGAATTCGATCGGCCTTGTGCTTGTCGGCGGGATGGCGATCGGCACACTGTTCACCCTATTTGTTGTGCCGTCGATCTACATGCTGGTTGCGAAAGACCATTCCAGGGAACGCACAGCTGAGGCTGATGTGCCTGCTGAAACATGAGGGAACAGTACTCGATACCCAAGAAAAATAATACAAAATACCGGAAATTTGCTATGATATGAAAAAAGTTGGAGGCATAAGATGTCATACAAAATTAGTATAGTAATTGAAAAAGACGAGCATGGGTATTACGCCTACGCTCCGGATCTTGATGGGTGCCAGACTCAGGGGGATACAATAGACGAAGTAATGGCAAATATAAAAGAGGCAGTTGAACTTTATTTAGAGACGTTATCAGAAGAAGAAATTAAGGAAGCAACGAGCAGGGAAATCCTGACAACGACCTTAGAGGTCCAGGTTGCCTAAGCTTCCAAGGCTTACTCCTCAGGAAGCAGAATCAATGCTCCTGAAAGATGGATATGAATTTCTCAGAAGCAAAGGCAGCCACAGGATTTATCTAAAGGGACAAGACGAATGCTGATTCCTTTTCATTCCGGCAAAGCCTTACATCCCAAGATTATCAAGCAAGTTATCAAAACAATAGATACAAAAGAATAAAAATTGTTTGAACAGCTTTAACCGTGCGCAATGTCCCCTGCCTCTATGTCGAACAGGGTTATCTGCTCTGAAAGGTCCTCCTTCTTTAAGATCTTATACATTCCCTATGCCTCCTCTCTCTCTTGTGATCGCCCACTTTATTAACATCACTGCTGGTTATATTTCTTAGATTGATTGTCGGATAATCACTTGTCCCTGTAAATCGAAGGAAGAATGAAGGTTTTGATGAAGAGATTTCTTATGACGGCTTAGGTTTATTTTCTTATGGAAGACATAGGGAATTTACTGATGGTGGGAATTTGCCTGCTCTTGAATCCTGGCCCTTACGTGGGCGGGGTGACCCCGCACCTGCGTTAATAAATGGCCTTGACCGCATGAATGAAGACATCATGCGTGCCCTTTAATTGCAGTTTGATCTTTATGTGCTCTATGTAAGTCTCAACGGTTTTTACGCTGAGATTCAAGCGTTCGGCTATCTCGTGTTTTTTCATCCCCTGTCCGATGAGCTGGTATACTTCCAACTCACGGTTACTGAGTGGCTTCGCAGGGGCGTCGAGGCCTTCAAATCTGTTTTTTGCAAATTTATGCAGGAGCTGTACATTTAATTTATCACTGACGTAAATGTCCCCGTTCAGGACCCTCCTTATCGCAGACAGCAATTCCCTGGAGGACTCCTGTTTCATTATATAACCCCTTGCCCCCGCCTTCAGGCAGCGCTCGGCATATGTTGCTTCATCGTGCATGGAGAGGACCAGGACCGGCAAAGCGGGATATGAATACAAGAGATTTTCTATAAGCCTGATGCCGCTGCCGTCTCCGAGGCTGATATCGACTATGGCGATATCAGGTTTGCCGTCGTTGACAGCATGAAACGCATCTGAAACATTGTCCGCCTCTCCGCATACCGCAAGGTCTTCTTCGCTTTCAAGAAGGCGTGTAAGCCCCTCCCGCAAAATGGCATGGTCATCAACAATAAAGACTTTTTTCTTTTTTACCTTATTCTCAATCTCCATAGTTATCATGTTTTATTCCTTGCGCGCCCTTCCGCCTGAACATATCTGATGGGCGCTTTCCATAGTAAAATTGTCGGACAAATATGTTGCCTTGTAAATCGATAGAAGATGGTAGGATTGATATAAGAAATTTCTTATGCCGGATTAAGTAATATTACCTATAGAGGACATTCCGGAAGGCTAATATATCGACCTCATCCTTCCGGTCCTTCTGTCAATAATAACTTTATCTATCAGATTGCCCTGTCTGTCCCTGATCTCAGCCTCAAAATAAAACCTTCTCTCTTTGACATTGCCTATTTTGACATCGCCCTGAAAATATTCCCTCAGTACCCTGTGCGCTTCAGCTTCATCCATCACAGTGCTCTTTTCTCCGTACTGGCCCTTCTTCGAGCGGCCGTAAGGATTTCTTTCATTACCTGCAAAGGCCTCGGATTGCGTAAAGACATCAAAGGGAACAGAGTGCATGCGCCCCCGGTTGCCTGCTTCCGCACTCATGAAAGCAAGCAAAATTATGCCCGCTGTCAGTATGCCTGTAAAAACCTTTTTGCTCACCGGTGACTGCCTCCGTTCCCTTTCATAATGTTGATGTCCTGCTATTGTTTCATTCCATTATAGAATGCGCCTTGTCTCAGGTCAATGCTCGCATTGTTATTTACATCAGTCCCTGTCGTTATGACGGTGAGAATCTCTGCGAGAGTCCTCGCGCCCGCGTCTATCATCGTGGCGGTCCCATCCATGACGGCAATCCCTGTCATGATCCCTGTGTCTGTTTCTTTGCATTCTTTTATGCCTCGGTTCTGCATAGACTACCTTTGTCCTCTCGATGTACCGCGGAGGATAAGCATGACCATATGCCTGTTCATGAAGCACTGCTTCCCGTGCTATCGCATGTATAACAGGTATCCCAAAAAGGAACCCTGCTGCGATTGCTGCTTCTGATTCATTGTGCATCGCCTCAGCCCTGGTGCTTCCAGCAACCAGAAAACCGGCGGCCGCCATGATAATGACCATTATTGTTATCAACTTTTTCATATCATATCTCCTTTCATTCTGCTGATGGACCTGGCAGCTCCCATGAAGCTGTTTAAGGTCATACATCCCTTGCATACTCTGTAATCTCCCGACAACCTCCTTTCTTTCATGTGCTGGATATTTTTCCTGTTCTTCATGAGTTAAGGATAAACAATCGATATGAACTGACAGTGAAGGGATTATGAACAATTGTGAAGGGATCAGCGGGGGAGAAATACAGTGAATGAAGAACCTTTGCCATGCTCACTGCGCGCCTCTATGCGGCCGCCATGCGCCTCAACGAGTTCCCGCACAATGGTAAGGCCGAGACCGAGGCCGCCGTCCCTGCCTTTGTAAAATCTTTCAAAAATAAACGGGAGGTCCTTCTGTTCTATCCCGCATCCGATGTCAAGGACTTCTATCGCAAGCTCTGCATCTCTGCGCTCTGCCTTTATCAGGACACGGCCTCCTTTTGAGGTCGCTTTTAATGCATTGCCGAGGAGGTTCATGATGATCTGACTGAGCCTGTCCGGATCGGCATTGGCAGAAAGCCCGTCTTCACACTGCATTTCAAGGACCACACCTTTGTCGTGAAATGTCTGCTGAAATCTCCCGACTATATTGCCCAGAAATGTCTTAAGCTCAACCGGCCTTTTACGGAGGGTCAGACTGCTTGCCTCAGCCCGGGCGAGTTCTTCAATACCCTCCAGTATGGTCATGAGTCTTTTTATCTCTGAGTATAAAGAGTCGAGGTGTTCCCTGTCCGCAGGGATAAAACCGTCCATCATACCCTCGAGTTCTCCCCGTATAATGCTCATCGGTGTCCTGAGTTCGTGCGCGATATTTGATGTGATTTTTTTTCTCAGGGATTCCTGTGTTTCAAGGGTCTGCGCCATACTGTTAAAGGCGTGGGAAAGCCTGCCGATTTCGTCTTCCCCCGGAATAGTCACCCGTTTTTTCAGATTACCCTCGCTGATTGCGGTAACGCCTTCGGTGAGCCCCTTTACCGGTTTGGTGAGCTTCTTTGAAAACACAAGACTAAGGAACATCGCGCTTCCGCCTAAAAGCAGCAGCGAAAACAGAAGCATCATGTTTGAGCGGTGTATAAAAAGCGCTTCTTTCCCGGGACGGAGTATGCTTACTTCAAGCTGACCGATTTCATTGCCGCCCAGAAAGAGCGCATAGGGGACAAATCTGCCTCCGCCCTCCTGGTCCCTGAGTTCAGAAAGCGCGGCCACCCTCTTTTTGACCAGCGGAGAAAGCGTGTTGACCGCCTGTCCGGTATCTGTCACAAGGTTGCCGTCTTTATCATAGAGCCTCATATTAAATCCGAGCATGAGGGCCCAGACAGTGTCTTCAATGACCTTGTCCCGCTCCCATCCTGAATACTTCTCATATGTGCTCTCAAGCTGCGCGGTCACCCAGTAGACCCTGTCCTCCATTTCCCCCTCAAGATATTTTCTGAAATCCGATATCATCAGCTCGCGCAGGAGCAATGCCGATGAAAGGGCAATGAGAGAGACCGCTGTGAGGAGAAGGAAGAATTTTATCCAGAGGCTCTTAAACATCTTTCTTCCCGGAAAATCTGTATCCCACGCCGTAGATGGTCATAATGAATGAGGGCTCCCTGGGGTCGTCCTCTATCTTCTGCCGGATGTTTTTGATATGGGCATCAATGCTTCTCTCATATCCCTCGAACTGGTAACCCAACGCCTTTTCAATAAGCTCTTCCCTTGTAAAGACCTTGCCCGGATAAGAGGCAAGGGTATTGAGGACCTTGAATTCCGTGGGGGTAAGGTTTAATGAGAGCCCTTTCTTATTCACTTCATAGGTCTGTCCGTCAATTACCAATGTCCCGCTGTTGAAGCTCACCGGTACCGCAGAAGCCATATCTTCTTTCTTTGCCCTTTTCAGTACGGCCCTGACCCTGTAAACCAGTTCCCTGGGACTGAACGGCTTGACAACATAATCATCCGCACCGAGGGCAAACCCCGCGACCCTTTCTTCTTCCGAGGATTTTGAGGTGACCATGATAATGGGGATATCGCCGATGTCTTTCAAGTCCTGACACACCTCTTCCCCTGAGGTGTCAGGAAGCATCAGGTCCAGTATCACGACTGAGGGGACTTCTTTCATCGCCGCCTCCACAGCGTCCCTGCCTTTTTCAAAATGAATGACCCTAAATCCGGCGCCTTCAAGGTACGCCTTGACCACACGGGCGATCTTCCTGTCATCTTCAACGAGAAGGATTGACTGCATCAGCCGTCCTCCTCCTTTCTGCCAACCATATTTTTTCTCTTCTACATGATATCATTCATTATTAAAATCTGAAAGACTAACAAATAATGTTTCAATTATATTCTGATATACTTTTACTAATGAAAAAGCCAAACCCAATTTAACAGGAGGTAACCAATGGACATATTGAAAAGATGGCTGATATCAAGTCTTTCCCTTTTCGCGGCTGCATGGCTTGTCCCGGGCATAAGGGCTGAAGGGAATGCGCTGGCCGTATATTTCGTGATGGCCGTCATACTGGGGCTCATCAATCTGACCGTGAAACCTATACTCACCCTGCTCACCCTGCCGGTTACCATTCTAACCCTTGGGCTGTTCATACTTGTCCTCAATGCGCTCATGCTCTTGCTTGCCTCTGCCATAGCGGTCAAACTGTTTAATATCGGATTCTATGTTGACGGGTTCTGGCCTGCGTTCCTGGGCGCACTTATCGTAAGCGTTGCTTCCATGATATTGTCATCTCTTATAAAGGACTGACACAGTCGTCGAATCGTAGGGGCATATTGCAATACGCCCCTACATTGCGTTACTGATATGCGCTCTCCCCCAGCACGCCCATCACCCAAAGGAGGTTTACTCGTGCAGTCAGGTAATCACGCCAGGCGCGGGTAAGATTACCTTTTGCCTGCTGAAGGTTAAGCTCCGCGTCTTCAACCTCAAGCCGGATTTTCACTCCCAGTTCATATCCCTTCTCAGACAGGGACAACAGTTTTTCAGCCTGTTCTACCGTGCCTGAAAGCGCGTCCACTATCTGCCTTGACTCCTGCACGTCGTTCAGGGCTTCGCGGGCCTGCAGGGCAATGGAATCGGCCAGCTTTTCTTCGTCTATCTTAATACTGATGAGGTCGCTTTTGGCCTGGGCCACCCTTCCTCTGGTACGCATTCCGTCAAAGAATGGAAACGACAGATACATCCCGGCGTTCCATGCCTTGCCATCCAAGTCCATATCAGCGGATTCGTACCATTTCCATCCGTAACCGCCCCTGAATTCAAGACGCGGCTTGTCATCGGCATTTGCTATTGTGACCAGCTCCCCTGCAATATTGATGCGGTAACGGAGGTCCCGCACCTCAGGCCTCTGTTCAAGGGCGGTCGTATATATCAGGTCATAACCCCGGACCGCTGTGACATCACCCGCATCGAGAATGCCGGCCACGTCGATACTCTCATCATCAATGGCAAGCAGAAAACGCAGCCTGTCAAGGGTGTCGCGTATCCGGTTTTCCGTGCGTATTACCTCAGGCCGCGCATTCTTGACAGCCACCTCAGCGGCCAGTATCTCATAGTCCGTAGCAACACCCGCACTGTATTTACGCCGGGCCTCTTCAAGGTGCCGTTCCTTCTGGCCAAGGTTCTGAAGGGCAATCGCATACAGTTCCCTTGAGAGCAGCACATTATAAAAGGCAATGGAGACATCCCTGTAAGCTGCCTGCCGGTAAAATCTGAGCTGCTCCTCAGCGGATTTGAGCCCCTCCTCTGCCGCCCTTATTGCAGCGCCGACCTTGCCCCATGTAAAAAGCGTCTGCGTAACACCGATCTCTCCGGAATATATCTCCTGCCTGTCAGGGAGCAGACTGGTCTCATCCTTGCCGGTAATCGCCGAGCCGTTGAGGGAAAGTTGCGGAAAAGCCGCTGCCCTCTCTTCAACGTATTTCCCCTGTACCCAGTTAAAGTATTCCCTGGCCTTTTGAATATCGCGGTTTTTTTCCGCGGCTATATCAAGGGCCTGCTGCAGGGTCAAGACCTTTACTTCCCCGGCTGATGCGGAAAGAGGCAGCAGAAGGGTCATGAGCAATAACGCAAGTGAACAATAAAACATAGGTGATGATTTCTTCATGTAGTCACCGCCTTTTTAACTCCAAAGCGTTTCCTTACCCGGACGCTGAAATCATCCAGCAGCGTGTACACCACCGGGACGACAAGCAAAGTAAGTACGGTCGATGTCAGGAGTCCGCCGATCACGGCACGGGCCATAGGCGCGCGCATCTCAGCGCCGGAGCCGAGGGCAAAGGCAAGGGGCATCATGCCGAAGATCATGGCAAGTGTTGTCATCAATATGGGCCTCAGCCTTGTCCTTCCGGCTGTTATGACTGCTTCATTTCTCTCCATGCCTCGTCCCTGCAGTACCTTTGCATAATCCACAAGGAGGATGGCGTTTTTTGTGACCAGACCCATGAGCATTATCAGGCCGATGAGCGACATGATATTTATCGTGTCCCCTGTAAGAAACAGCATCCCCGCCATGCCGACAATGGAAAGCGGCAGGGAAAGCATTATCGCCATAGGTTCAAGAAACGATTCGAACTGGGCCGCCAGTATGAGATAAACAAGCACCACCGCGAGGAGGAGGGACTCTCCCATGTATCCGAAGGACTCTGCCATGTCCTCAGCCTCTCCTGAAAAAACTATTTTATAACCGGGCTCCATCGTGATCCCTTCCGCGGCCTTCTGCACCTTGCTCACTGCAGTGCCGATAGGCACTCCGTCAAGGTTTGCAGTGATCACTACCTCCCGGCTAAGCGCCTGACGGTTGATCTCCGAAGGTGAGTTACTCACTTCATACGAAGCGATGTTCGACAGGGGCATGAGGGCAGAAGGACCGTTCCCCCTCTGTACAGTAAACCGCAGGTTCTGCACCTGCGCAGGGTCCTGACGCAGATGTTCGGGAAGCCGGACCCGCACGTCAACCGAATCCCCGTCTTCGTCTTCATAAGTTGTAACCGCTTCCCCGCCTACAAGCGCGCCCACCGTGCGGACAATGCGGTCAGTCATGATCCCGGCATTCACCGCCTTTTCCCTGTCAACCGTGAGCTGGTATTCCGGGATATCATTCTCCAGAGTAGCTTCAATATCGACAATGCCGGGAATTGCATACATTTTGTCCTTCAGCTCAGCTGAATACTTTTTCAATAATGCGATATCATCTCCCCTCACATTCACCACGAGAGGTTTGATGCTGCTTCCCACTCCGCCTGCTTCTTCAATGGAAATCTTAATACCCGGAATGCGCTGAAGCCTGCTGCGGACGTCACGCTGGATGTCTTCCTGTATCCTCATTCTCTCAGAGCGTTCCTTAAGCTTTATGTAGACTGCACCGCTTCGCACTGTGCCGCTGTCGCCTGCGCCGACAGTAGAATAGGTGTGATCGATCTCGGGAATATCTTTGAGCGCTGCAAGCATTGCGTTAAGACGACCACGGCTTTCGCTAAGCGATGCGTCCGGAGCTGTCTTAAAACTTACCTGGAATTCACCCTTATCGAAATTGGTCATGAAGGATGATTCGAGCATACCGAATATCATGATCCCGCCGACAAAGGCCGCCAATGCGGAGAACAGGACTGTCTTGCGGTGTCCCAGCGCCCAGGCGATCAGACCGCGATAACGTTCAGCCATACGTTCAAACAGGTCATTAAACCTGTCAAGCAGTCGTGAGATAAACCCGCGTCTCCCTTCCCTGTGTATGGCCGGGTCATGCCAGCGCGAAGAGAGCATTGGATCAAGAGTGAAGGACACAAAAAGAGATACAGACACAGCAAAGGCCACAGTGATGCCGAATGAAAAGAAGAAACGTCCGACAATGCCTTTCATAAAAGCCACCGGCACAAATACCGCAAGTATGGACATGGTCGTTGCAAAGACCGCAAGTCCTATCTCGCTCGTGCCGCTGCGCGCGGCTGCGAAATGGTCTTCGCCTTTTTCAAGATGCCGGACTATGTTTTCCCGAACAACAATGGCGTCGTCTATAAGGAGTCCTATCGCGAGTGAAAGCGCCATGAGCGTCATGATATTGAGCGTCATGCCCAGCGCGTTAAGAACGATGAATGATGAGATAACGGATATGGGCAGCGTGATCCCGGTTATGACTGTGGAGCGCCACGAGTTGATAAAACAGAAGACTATCAGGATTGTGAGGATACCGCCTATTATCATCGTCTCTTTCACGTCCCGGAGAGAATCAAGCGTCATGATCGAGGCGTCGCGGACTATTTCCAGCGTAACACTCTCCGGGAGTTCAGCCTGCAGCTGGGTCACACGTTTTTTAATTGCATTAACTACGTCAACCATATTCGCGCCGGACTGCTTCTGTATGTCAAGCGCCACCGCCGGAATTCCGTTTACAAGCGCAAGGGAGCGCTCCTCTTCAATGCCGTCAACCACCTCCGCGACTTCTGAAAGCCTGATAGGCCTGCCGTCGCGTTCAGCAATTACCATAGAGCGGAACTGGTCAACGCGGTCCGGTTTTCCGGCTATCCGGAGCGGGTACTCTGTATTACCCCGGTTCAGCCTTCCAAGCGGGGTATTCACATTTTCCGACCTCAGTCCGTTTATCACTGTATCAACACCGATGCCGAGGGACTCGACACGGACCGGGTCTATGACAACATTGACCTCCCTCGTTGCGGAACCGACGAGATCTACCTTTCCCACTCCGGCAACGGTTTCGAGCCTGCGCTTTATCTTCTTTTCAACCAGAAGCGTAAGGTCCCGGCTTGAAAGGGACGAGGAACGCACAGCAACCGATATGACCGGCAGGGCATTGAAATCAAGCTTCTGTATAATGGGGTCTTCGATGCCCAGCGGCAGCTCGCCCCGCACCGCATTGATCTTCGCGCGTGTTTCCTGCGCGACCTCGTTGATCTTCTCTTCAAGGCGGAACTCCACCACAACGGTAGAGACCCCTTCGCGTGAATATGAGATTACGCGCTTCACCCCGGCCACAGGGTTTACCGCCTCCTCGATCTTCTTTGTCAATTCCCTCTCAACGCTCTCAGGAGACGCGCCGGGGAATTTCGTAACAATCGAGACCACAGGGATCTCAACATTGGGATACATTTCAACAGAAAGGCGGCGGTATGAGAATATTCCCAAAACAACAAGAGTAAGCATCATGACCGCTGCCAGCACAGGTCTTTTTATGGAAAGGTCAGAAAGAAGCATGATCTATCTCCCCTTGCCGCCGGCCGTAACGACCTTGTCGCTGTCCTTCAGATTAAAGGCGCCGCGTATAACCAGCTGTTCACCCGGATTTAACCCGGAAGCAATCTCCACCTGATCACCTGCGACTGCCCCTGTGACCACGTCCCTGTAATGCGCCTGGTCAGCCTCTACCGTATACAGACCTGCCTTCTTTCCCACCATATTTAAACCGATAAGGGCTGAACGCGGGACCTGTATGATATTTCTCCTGGTCCCTGTCTCAATCCTCCCCTTTGCAAAGAGGCCGCCTTTTAATTCCCCCGACGAATTGAGCACCTCTGCAATGACCTTGACCGATCTGTCAGCTTCGTCCACAGACGGGTTTATATACATCACCTTCCCTGAAAAGGTTTTGCCCGGAATCGCATCAACAGTAAACGTCAGCAAATCCCCCACCTTTATGGATGCCATATCTACGGACGGGACCGAAACAGTAAGTTTGAGAATCCCGTTATCTACGATCTTAAAGAGCGCCTTGGCTGCCCCCGTGTCGCTGGCAAGGTCTCCCACATTTACATCACGAAGGGAGACGACCCCATCCATGGGCGAAAGTATCATCCCTTTGGATAGGCGCGTCTGAAGCGCGCGCAGCTCTCCCTCCGCAGCGCTGATCTGCGACCGTGCAGCCTCAACTCCGGCAATTGCCGCAGCTGTCTCTGATTCCGCGTCCTCGTAATTCTGCTGTGTTGCAAGTCCGAACTCCCTGAGCTTCTGCATCCGGGCTTTTTCACGCTCCGCGCGCTGGGCAGCGACCTGCGCCCGGAGATGTCCCGCCTTTGCGGATTCAACCGAGGCCCCTGCCTTATTTACAAGCGCCTCAGTCTCACCCAGGTCTATTCTGGCAAGCGGATCATTCTTTCTGACTCTCACCCATTCGGTAACATAAACATGACTTATAAGGCCCGGTATCTGGGACTTCACCTCTGTCTCGAATTTCGGGGTGAGGGTGCCGACTACATCAACCCCTTCCGTGAGTTCCGAGAGGGAGACAGTCATTGTTTCCACTGCAACCGCCGGACGGCCGCTGCCGACTTCTTTTTTACCGTCAGCGTTTTTTGAAGAACAGCCTGACATCCAGAGCAAAGAAATTAAAATGATAAATATAAACATGTTCCTGTTCATAGTAAGTTACCTTTCCCTTTTCGATTTTGAAGGAGCGGCCCCGTCAAAGATAAGAATGAGCATGGCGGACAGGCCTTTTTTATCTACCATAGGCGAGCGGTGGCAGAGCTGCTCCTCAAGCACGAAGTTCAGCGCCCCTATCAAAACACATGTCAGCGTGTCCGCATCCACCTTCCGGATTTCGCCGCTTCTGATCCCGTCCTTCACAATAAATTCCGTTACCTCTCTTATCTTCAGGTGGTAGCCCTCAAAGTCAATGAAAGGCGCGCCCTGGGGGGGCCCGTAATAGATCGAATACATAAGTCTCGCCGCCTTGAGGTTCTTTATGAAAAGGAGAAATATCCCTTCATACAGCCGCAGCATGCGTTGACGCGAGCTTAATTTTTCGTGCGCGGTCTCCACCAGCATCTTTTCAAGGACCTCAAAGGGTTTAGTCATCAGCTCCGTGTAGATGCCTTCCTTGCTCCCGAAATAGTAATAGAGCGACGGCTTTGTGACGCCGGCCGCCTCAACGATCTCCCGGACGGAAGTGGCGTTATATCCCCTTTCGTTGAAGATATCAAGGGCAGCGCAGAGAAGACGCTCCCGCACAGCGTGCTCCTCAGGTTTTACGGCGCTCTTTTTTCCCGCCATAATAAAACTCCTTTTTACGACTGATTAATTTACCTACCGGTAAGTATAATTTGCGGGCCTGAAATATGTCAACCGGATTTTTCGCGGAACAATTTGCGGTTATTTATTAACGGATTTTACCGCATGCATCAGGACCTCGTGGGCGCCCTTTAACTGCAGTTTGATCTTGATATGTTCGATGTAAGTTTCGACGGTCTTAACGCTGAGGTTTAAGCGCTCGGCTATTTCATGTTTCTTCAGTCCCTGCCCGGACTGTTAATCAGGCGTGAAAGCCCCTCGCGTAAAATGGCATGGTCATCAACGATAAAGACCTTCTTCTTATGTACATTGCTCACCGGCTTCGGAGTTTTCATATTTTCCCCCTTCGGCTCATTTATGCTATAAACCGATATTCCGTTTTTTGTCTTTCAGTCAGCACACGGCCCACTTTCTCTTTTGTCGTCAGTGTCCTGACCTGCGACTTTGACATCTCTACAAGATGCGTGATCCTGGCCGCGTCTTCAGCCTCGGGAAGGGCCTTCTTTCTCAATATGTTTTCAAGGCCCTGGACCATAAAGGACACAGCCGTAAGCTGTTGTCCCAGATTATCATGCAGGTCATGTCCGATACGCCGCTGTTCGTGCTCTCTGATTTCGAGAAGCATTTTTTCCAGGTGCCTCCGTTCGTTTATCTCCCTGTTCAGGTCCTGCCGGGACGCGGTAACGGACTTTAAATTCTCTATCATCTGGTCAAATATCCTGGACAACTGGCCGATTTCATCTTCCGCTTCAGTGCCGACCTTATAATCAAGGTCCCCCCGCCCGATTATTTCACTTCCTTTATGCAATGCCTTAATCGGATTGGAAATTGATTTTGCCACACGAAAAGCAACTATGATGACCCCCAATACGGTCGCAACGAAAATGACGATCATCCATTTTCTGAGACTGTTTATCGGGGCGTAGATTTCTTCCAAATCCTGTTTTGCCACAAAGCCCCAACGGGCACGGGGAATATACGTGTAAGCCGACAGGACCTCTTCCCCTCTGTAATCCGTGGTCTCTGCGATCCCGGTTTTCCCAAGCGAAGCCTCTGCATCCTGTCCGGCTATTTTCAGTTTAAGCGGGGCATCTCCGCTCCAGCGCAGGCTGCTTAAAACTACAGAGTCTTTACTGACAATAAAGGTCTCTGCGGTCGCCCCCATCCCTGTGCGGTTTGAGAGCAGGTTATACAAAGAAGCTGCCAGGTTGAACCTGGCCACGAGTACGCCGACAGTCCGGACGCTGTCCTTCTGACTGAATATGGGGATGGAAAATGTCATGCAAGGCATGTTCACCGTAGATGAATAATGGATGTCCTCAAGATACAGGGCCCGTTTATCCATGGCGCCTTCATAATGAGCGGCATGCTCAGGATGTCCACGGCCCTTTCCTCAAGCCAGTGGTCCAGTTCAGCAACCTTCATGTCTCTTATGGCCTCAAGCCGGTTGGATATCGACGCCTTAATGGAACTCACCATATGGTAATAAATAGCGACATTGACCATAATCAGCGGCAGCATGGCTATAATGAAAAACCATAAACTGAGGCGCGCCCCAATACTCTTGAATCTGTTAATTTCTTTCAGATATTTCTCCTGGCCCCTGCTCCAATATGATATCTCTCATGACCTGACGGACAAAGGCATGGCTAGGTTCTCCGGGACCGGGATTTTCTCCTTGCATGAGACATTTGTGTCAGACCCCGAGAGGCTCCCATGATTTAAACATTATGACTTCATCCCCCGGATTGGGGAGCCCGGCTATTTTCCACGCCTGGACAGGGTCAAGAAATCTCTCGGTCAAACAGTTACTGGGCTGGTGGACATTTTTGCATACAGCCCGGAGGATCGGGAAGAAATTATACTTCTTGTAATAAGCCCTGATAAATTTCAGAATATCGATTCTGTCTTCCGTCAACTCCTCTACGCCTTCGCTTTCAGCCAGGGCGCAGGCCACGCGTTCGTCCCAGTCTTCATAATTTTCAAGATAGCCGTCATCGTCGGTCCTGATTTTCAGTTCTCCATACTCAATTGTTTTCATGCTGCACCTCTTTGTCTGGTTGATTCTCTTTATGTTTATATAAAGTCTTTATCACAAATAAGGCCTGACGTCAACCGGACGCAGGGGCATAGCTCGACATGCCCTGTTGAAATTTGTCACGGCGCTATTCTTCTGATAGAATCTTATTTAATTGGAATCCATTTTTCATTCTCCGGGCTTTTAACTATGGGAACTGATTTTCATACGAATACGGAAGGGCGTAAAGGCATTTCCTCCTGGATCTTTTCGACAGACCATAAGAGGATCGGCCTTCTTTATCTTTATTCAATCCTGGGTTTCTTTCTCACCGGTGTTGTCATCGGACTGCTTATGAGACTTGAACTCATTGCGCCCGGCAAGACGATTGTTAGCGCGAGGACATACGATTCCCTGTTTACGCTCCACGGGATCATCATGATTTTTTTCTTTATCATCCCCGGGGTCCCGGCCTCGCTCGGCAATTTTCTTCTCCCTCTGCAAATCGGGGCCAGGGATGTGGCCTTCCCGAGGATCAATCTGCTTTCGTGGTGGCTTTATATGATTGCAGGCATAACTGCGATTTCAACCATATTCCTTCCCGGCGGTCCGCCCGACACGGGATGGACATTTTATCCTCCGTACAGTATAAGGACACCCACCAACGTCTCCGTCGCGGCCTTTGCCGCGTTCATTATCGGTTTCTCATCCATTCTGACCGGGCTGAATTTTATTACCACGATCCACCGGTTGAGGGCCCCCGGCATGACGTGGATGCGGATGCCGCTGTTTACCTGGACGCTCTACTCGACAGCATGGGTCCAGATTTTAGCAACACCGGTAATCGCGATCACCCTCCTTCTGCTAATACTTGAGAGGGCCTTCGGCACCGGTTTCTTTGACCCATCTAAAGGCGGAGACCCACTGATGTTTGAACACCTCTTCTGGATTTATTCACATCCAGCCGTTTATGTAATGATACTTCCGGCCATGGGAATCATCAGCGAGATCGTCCCCACATTCTCTCGCAAAACGGTATTCGGTTACAGGGCAATCGTCTTTTCCGGCCTCACCATAGCGACCCTTGGTTACGTCGTATGGGGACACCACATGTTTACAAGCGGCATGAGCGATGTGTCAAATATGGTCTTTTCATTTATTACTTTCGCTGTTGCCGTACCGAGCGGGATCAAGGTCTTTAACTGGATTGCAACGATGTATAAAGGCTCAGTAGAAGTAAAACCGCCGATGCTCTACGCCTTTGCCTTCATTTTCCTCTTTTCCATAGGCGGACTGACCGGCCTCATAAATTCCGCGGTCGCAACGAACATCCACATTCACGGGACTTTTTTTATAGTGGCCCACTTCCATTACACAATGTTCGGGGGCGCGGGCTTCGCATTTTTCGCCGGACTCCACTACTGGTTTCCAAAGATGACAGGCAGGATGTACAACTTCAGGGCCTCGACCGTTGCCTGCATTACCCTGTTCATAGGATTCAATGTCCTCTACTTCCCGATGTTTCTGCTGGGCTGGCAGGGTATGCCGAGGCGGTACTATGATTACCCTCCTGAATTTCACTGGAACAACTTAATATCGACCTTAGGTTCGTGGATACTTGCCGCAGGCCTCCTGATCATGTTCACGAATCTTGCAAGGGCGCTCTTTAAAGGAGAGAAGGCCGGAAACAATCCGTGGGACGGGACAACACTCGAATGGCAAACAACGTCCCCTCCGCCCCATGAAAACTTTGCGGAAATCCCGGTCGTAACGCAGGGGCCGTATAGCAGAAAGAGAGAGGGACAGGAAACAGGTGACAGGTGACAGGGAAACCCAGCTGCTCGCAGCCTTAATGAACACTTTATGGAAACATCAATGGTAAAGCATACTGATGACGTCGGCGCAAAGATGGGAATGTGGCTGTTCCTTTTTACAGAGATGCTTTTCTTCGGCGGAATGTTTCTCCTCTACGCCGTCTACCGCGCGCACTATTCAGCAGACTTTTCCGGCGCGTCCTCGGAGCTGAACAGGGTGATCGGCACATTCAATACAGTGATACTTATAACAAGCAGTTTTACGGCGGCACTGTCGCTGTCTGAGATCAAAAAAGGGGCGCTTCGGTCTGCGTCTGTAAGTCTCGGCATTACAGCGCTGCTCGGCATTATATTTTTAATAATTAAATACACTGAATGGAGCGCCAAGATCGGTCACGGGATATATCCGGGGAGCGCTTATTTTAATGATCTGGCCCACGGGAAGGTGCTTTTCTTCAGCCTTTATTTTGTCATGACCGGCATCCATGCGCTCCATGTCCTGATCGGGATTGTTGTATTCATGGTCATCCTTTTTATGGTCCATAGTGGGACTGTCCGTGGAAACAACTTTATCAAACTTGAAAACGCCGCTCTTTACTGGCACTTTGTGGACATCGCATGGATTTACCTGTTCCCGCTTTTGTATCTGTTGCGGTGAGGTGTTGTTTATGTTATCAATGAAAGAAAAAAAAGATACTTCCGGCACGACCGGCCACGGGACACTTATTGTCACCTGGCTTGCCCTGCTGTTCCTGACGGGATTGACCGTGTGGATAGCGGGTGTGAACACAGACCGGCATGGTGTTGCCATTAATATAATTGTCGCCTCCATGAAGGCAGGACTGGTTTTGTTTGTATTTATGCGCCTGAAATACGAATCGCTCTTTTTCAGGCTCATTCTTCTGTTGATTGTGGTTACGCTGACCGCCATTATGGCGCTTACGTTTCTTGATGTTTTATACAGGTAGGGGCGCCCCTACGGGAAAGGTTTTCAAATTATGTCAGACAAGGTAAATGAAACTACCCTGATAATTTTAATTATCTGCCTGGCGCTCCTGGGGCTGGTGACCTTCTTCATGATATTTCTGGCAGTGCGCTACAGGAGGAAGAAGAACCCTGACCCTGAGGACATATCCGGGTCTCTTCCTCTGGAGATCGCATGGACAGTAATCCCGACCATTCTTGTATTCATCATGTTCTGGTATGGATGGGTAAATTTCAAGGTCATGAGGACAGTCCCGGAAAACGCGTTTAATATAAACGTCACTGCGCGCATGTGGTCCTGGAGTTTCGAATATCCGGACGGGTTTAAAACTCCTACTCTTATGGTCCCGGCAGGCAAGCCGGTAAATCTTGATATTATTTCAGAGGACGTGCTGCACAGCCTGTTCATTCCAGCCTTCAAAATAAAAGAGGACGCGGTCCCGGGCATGCATACACGTCTCTGGTTTACGGCCCCGAGTCCCGGCGAATATACTATCTTCTGCTCGGAATACTGCGGTCAGGGCCATTCTTCAATGCTCTCAAAGGTCATAGCGATGACAGAAGACGAATTCGCGGCCTGGTATCAAACACGCAAAGATGAGGCGACCGGAAGAAGGGCCGGTGAGGAGGCATCACAGGTCCTGAAAAAACACGGCTGCCTCGATTGCCACACCACTGACGGCTCCGCACTGACAGGCCCGTCTTTCAAGGGTATCTACGGAAAAAAAATCATGGTAATTTCCAGCGGCAAGGAGAGGGAGTTGACAGCCGATGAAGCATATCTCCGCAAATCGGTCCTTGATCCAGACTCAGACATTGCAAAGGGATATCCGGACATAATGCCTTCATTTAAAGATGAGATCCCGGAAAATGAGCTGAAAGACATCATTAATTACATAAAGGAGTTGAAGTGACATCCGTTAAATATTACCCCCGACTCTGCAAGATAAAAATATCTCTCTTCTCGGCTTTCTCCGCAGCGACGGGGTTCATGCTCTCAGGCGCGGGAGTAAATGTGAATTTCATCTTCATGGTCACAGGGGTCTTTCTCCTCGCCTCCGGCGCGTGCGCACTGAACCAGTATCAGGAACGAGAGACCGACGCTTTAATGGAGCGAACGAAGTTGCGGCCCCTGCCCTCAGGTAAAATAAGACCGCAAGAGGCACTTCTGTTATCAGTCATGCTTATTCTCTCAGGCTTGCTGCTGCTTCTCACAGCAGTGAGCTTCACTGCCTCCGTGCTTGGCGTGTCCGCAGTGGTCTGGTATAACGGTGTTTATACTAATCTTAAACGGATATCGGCCTTTGCCCTGGTCCCGGGGGCGATCCTAGGCGCAATACCTCCTGCTATAGGATGGTCGTCCGCCGGCGGAAATCTTCTTGATCCCATGCTCCTGGCCCTCTGCATCTTCTTCTTTATCTGGCAGGTCCCTCATTTTCTGTTTCTTTCCCTCTCTAACTCCGGAGACTATAAAAAGGCGGGGTTGCCGACCATAGGGGATATATTCGGTAAAGAACAGATTGCGCGGATAAATTCTGTCTGGATACTGTCCATGTCAGTGGCGGGCCTGACCCTGCAGCTATATATTATCTCATCTCAGCATATGTTGAACGCCGGGCTATTAGCAGCCTGCCTCTGGCTGTTTATCGGGGGTTTCAGTTGCATGAGGCACAGCTCAACGCCCCTTCCTTCCCACACGGCCTTCAACAGGATCAACGTTTATATGCTCTTATCAATGCTCGTCCTGAATGGAGAAAGCCTCTTACTTCTGTAATCTTTTGGAAAGCTTCCTGCATTATGAATAGGCGTTAATGGGTACCCATATAGGTATAAACCATGAAATCCGGGCTGTATGATTTATATCATATTTCGCTAGAGAAATAAGGTTTAATGTGTAGATTACATACAAAAATTGCCGGGCTCTGGGTAAAAATTGTTCCAGTAGTAAACCCGATAAGCCGGAGGTGCAGCCATGAAAGACAAAATAATATGGGAAACCGTCATGAATAACGCCCTTGGCAGGGCCGAGCAGGAAGGCAAATTCATTTTGCTCGACTTTTACAATCCCGGCTGAATAGGCTGTCAGCAGATGGATGCAGTTACGTATCCTGATCCTAAAGTCGTCAGTTTCATAAATCAGCATTTCATCCCTCTAAGGCTTCACCACGATGCTAAACCTTATGCCCAGGAGTTCAACATTCACTGGACCCCGAGCATCCTTGTATTGGACAAAAAACGGAGCGAGCACCACAGGACCATGGGCTTTCTGTCTCCGGATGATTTTATCCCATCGCTTTATATCGCCATCGGGAAGGCCTCATTTGATTCCGAAAATCTGGACAAGGCCATTGTATATTTTGACAATCTGTTGACTGAATATCCAAAGAGCGACTTCGCGCCTCAGGGGATTTATCTGCAGGGTGTCAGCAGGTACAAAAGCACTCATGATCCGAAGCCTCTCAGAGAAGCCTATGATAAACTCAGTGCAAATTACCCGACAAGCTACTGGACCAAGAGGGCGTATCCATACAGGCTGATAAATGCATGAGGGCATGGATGTTAGTTCATTTACCTAATGCCTGTTCAAGGTCCATGGCGTGCTCCTGCTCTACCGCCAGGATAAGTCTTAACTGCTGGGCCAGGTGATACAGGTCCAGTTCCTCGGCCTGTCTTACTCTTGCGATATACCGGGCAATGGCGTCGTTCTCGCCATCCAGGTCCTGCTGAAGCATGGTCACGCTGTCCCCGGATATTTTTGCAGGAGGTACGTCAACAGTCGGCACCCCGCCCAGATAATCAATCTGGCCTGCCAGTATAGTCGCATGCTGAAGCTCTTCCTGTGCGTGAATTATCAACTCCTTTTGCATGCTCTGATACATGGCGCCTTTTAATACACCCTGATGCTGCGTGTATTGTATCATCGCCGTGTATTCGAGACCGAGGTCCCTGTTCAGCAGTTCGACCAGCTTCTCTTTTGTAATATTTGCCATATCATTCTCCCCCTTCGAAATTCCTGACAAATTCTCCGATCTTGACGCCGAGATGGACACATTTGATATCATCCATGCACTCATCCGCATCGCTTTTATCGAGATATGTCAGCAGTTCATGTGAATTTTTTTTGAATTTAATTACATAAGCGTTTTTATCCTGGCTGAAATCCAGACCTACAGAGATATTGTGCTGAATTATCTCCGGGTACATCACCGCAATTTTTTCTTTCAATGCCACATTTGTATATCCCATGCCGTCTCCTTTCCTGATAAAAACCGGTCAAGGTTCTTTTAAGTTGATATCATAGAGCGCCTTGCCTATAAAAAAATCTCCCCACGCGATACCTATGTCCGGCAGGGTTGATTTCATTACCCAGTCTGCGGCCGGCGCGGATCTGGCGGTCAATTCGGCGATGCTGAAATGAGACATGAACACAGTGCCGTAAATGACAATCATCCCGTTCAAAAGGTATCCGTATACCGAGGTCGTGCGAGATATAAAGAGCAGTGTGACTACTACCATATCAATCAGGGGGAACAGAAATGCAAGGAACTTCGTGCCGCTGAAATGTGCAATGCCGGGGTTCAGCGCATCCTGCACCATGAAATTGTGTATCCTGTAATGAAGCAGTAAATTGGACACTGCCAGCAGAAACAGCGCTGTTAATAATGCTTTCCTTGTCATGGCCTGTTAAAAAGGGAATTCTGCAATATGCCCGAGATAAAATGTCAGGCTAATCACTATTGCATGAAGTATCCACCAGCCCGTTTTGTATCTCAAAAAATATTTAAGCATTTCATCACCAGAGCAGATGCCCTGCGGTATATACCGCGGCAATACCCAAAATATGGACCAGCCACCACCCTGCCCTAAGAAAACTTATCTTTACTGAAAAAGTCTCTTTTCCCATATAACACCCCTTTTTCATCCCACTTAAATCAAACCGAATGTTGTCTATATAGGCCATTATATCAAAAACATTTATCATATCAAGCCCGCCAGGGGGACCGGATGATAAATTTCAGGAAAAGGGAATATACTATGTTGCATTGATGTAATATAACCCTTGCCGCAGTTCATACTTTAGAAGAAATATAGAGAGGGCTATGAACAGGACTTCAATTGCAGAAACGACCCCTAACCTGAGGGTATGGCATGCGCTTGTAATAATTTTACTCACAGTATTTTCATCATGCGCGGTCAGGCAGCCGACAGAGTCCGGCCCCGAGGATACAAGGCGTTTTGAATTACTTGCCGATGAATGCCGAAAGCAGTATCCTGATGTATCATGGATTACATTAAGTGATTTTCTCTCAAGAGATGACAGGGATGAGTGGATCATCCTTGACGTGCGTTCCCCGGAAGAACGGGCGGTATCATTAATACCCGGGGCACTGTCGGCTGATGTCTTCGAAGAATTCTCCAGCTCTTATGTAAATAAAAACATACTTGTTTACTGCACGGTCGGATGCCGCAGCGCCCAATATGCCGTTAAACTCCGGGACAGGGGTTTTAAGGTTTATGATCTCTGGGGAGGCGTGCTGGCCTGGGCACTGCATGGCAAAACATTTGTGGACACTGACGGCAGGCCGACCAGAAAAGTGCATGTGTTCGGCAGCCGGTGGAACTTACTGCCGGACAATTATGAAGCGGTCTGGTAATATTAATGCGGGCGGCCTGTCTTCAGGGTCCCGGGCCTCTTCACATACTCTTTTTTAGAAAGCACGTCCACAGCTACAACGCATCCCTTTCCTTTAATCAGTGCCCTTGGCCATATAAATCTTAATGTCATTCAACTCAGACATATATGCATCATGGCTCTTTTCATCATTAAGTAAATGTGACAGCAGAAGTCTCGGGATGGGCAGGCTGCTCATTTCAAGGGCCTGCTCGGCTGTTTCTACGGCGTTCTTTTCCAGCAGCATGTGTTTCTCAACAAATGTGTCTACAACCTTCAGATCATCGGTGCTGAACGTGACCGTTGTATGCATGCTCTTCTGGATCGCCTGAAGAATATGCCTGTGTTTTTCCGAGTCCATTCTCAGCAGATCGATGATTGCATTGACCATGGGGTTTTTGCTGTTCCCCGTCAATTTGTTCGCCTCTTTGATGGTGCCCTCCTCAAGAATGATCCACTTGTTGACCAGATCTTCAAACTTTTTTCTGTTTTCCGGTAATGTCATCTTGTTATCTCCTTTCAAGTTGAAAATTGAATACTGTGTAGAAAAAGCATATCACTTTTTCCCTGATTGTCAATTCAGTTTTCATGGTAATCGCGGGAGACAGTCCGGTGAATTTAAATAATCCCTTGACATTGAACAGGCACATGTTAATCTTTCTATATGTACAATGCGGCCCTGACCTCAACTTTTCAAAGGAGTGATCAAAAACTGAATGTCTATTTACCTCTTTAAGTCAATAATGTCCGTTGTCATAATTTTATTGACGACTATTTCCATATATACGATGTTTGAAATATTCGGGAGAAGCCAGGTCACAGTTGATGTGAGAAAATATAAAAAAATCCATAAGGTCACGGGCTTTCTTTACATCACTATCTTCTTGTTTGTCTCGTATTTCTGTCTGTATTATATTTTCATATCAAGGACGGAGCTTACGCCGAGAAGCAATCTGCACAGCATTTTGTCACTGAGCATTCCGGTGCTTTTCGGGATGAAACTTTTGATTACGAGAGTATATAAGCAGTTCTACAATCATGTTAATATTTACGGCCTCCTGATAGCATTGATTACTTTCGGGATGGTCGGTTCATCTGCCGGCTACTACCTCATTGTCTCAAGGGCAGGCACGGATATTTCATTCGACAAAATTGCGCAATACAAAAATTGGGCCGCTTCACAGAAAAAGGGGGGAACGCCGGAAGAAAGAGCATTTCCCGCAGGACCTGAAAGCATAGCCAGAGGGGAAAATATCTTCAAAGAGAAATGCAGTTTTTGCCACGACCCGCAGAGTACTGAGAATATCGTCGGCCCCGGGCTGAAAGGTATTTTAAAAAACCCGGAACTGCCTATCAGCAGACGGCCTGCAACACCTGACAACATAAGAAACCAGCTGAGAAAGCCTTTTGGCAGAATGCCCGCTTTTGATTATCTTACAGAAGAAGAGGCAGATGATGTAATCGCTTTTTTAAATACGCTTTGAAGAGGCTTAATGGTTATCATTTAGAATTAATGGATGACGCACCCGGGCCTTTTTCAGTTAATATGCGCAAGAGACATTCCGCGTCTTTTGGGGGCAGATCAAATTTCAGGCAGGCATCTCCAATCAGCGTTGACAGACTGGCCCCCGGATTATCCATCCGCGCATCCGATATCCATTTGATGGCCCTTCTAAGTTGTTCACCCTCAGGGATAATACTCAATTTCACTCCTTTCTAAAGCGCGCCGACCTTTACATTCACGCTGTGATATCCTTTTGCTCCGTCAGGAAAAGTTGTCGAAAAAAAAGCGCCCTTCTCCTGCACCTTCCCGGCCTTGTCAATGCCGCGCACCGTAATCGCATAAGTCCCCTCCTTGGCAGGGGCCCATTCAAAGCGCCATAAGACCCAGGCCCATTTTGACAAAGGCTCTTTGATTTCTGCATCCTTCCACGTGTCGCCGTCGTCTAATGATACCTGCACCCGTCCGATGCCGTGCCTTCCGGCATATGCAACACCGCCCACTACGTAAGGACCCGGCGGTATTTTCTTCCCATCCATCGGCATAAGGATCTGTGATTTGACCGGGATCACCGCTGTGTCGGACCATCCTTTTTTCTCCCAGTATCCTTTATAATCCCGGTTCACAAGCTCGATCTTCGATATCCATTTCACATTTTTCATCCCGTAAATACCGGGAACAATCGCCCTTAGCGGAAACCCGTGGTCCGGAGGCAATGGTTCCCCGTTCATTTTAAAAGCGAGAAACACATCCTCCGAGAGTGAATGTTCAAACGGTATACTGTCGATGTATCCGTCTTCAGCGTTAAAGACCGTCTTTACTACGCCTTTCCCTGGCGCTGCCTTTTTGATAATTTTATTCAGCGTCACCCCCTCCCACAGGGCATTACCGATAGCATTCCCCCCTACCGGGTTGCCGATGCATTCAAGCGTGACAAACTCTCTTTTATCTGCCATTTCCCTGAGGTCATTCATACCGAGGTCATAAGGCTTTTCCACAAGACCTGCGACCTTCAACCTGAATTTATTTTCATCGATACGGGGAACGCTGCTTGAATAAGAGGTGACGTAAAATTCATCATTAGGCGTTATCTCTTTTGCCGTAAACCCTTTGAAGTTTAGGGTGCCCTTCATAAGAAGCTTATGCGTTTCTTCCTCTGCTGAAGCCGCAGCATGCCTGATAAGACCGCCGGAAACAGATCCTGAAGCCTGAAGCCCGATTACCCCGGCCCCGGCCGCCTTCATAAAATCTCTTCTCGTAAATTTTCTTTTCATATGCGTTTAAATCGAATGGTCATCGCCGTCATGCGATTGTTTCCCATTCGAAGATGCGTAAAAGTTTTTAATCCCATCGGCCAGTTCCCTGAGCCGTTTATCGACCATGAAATTTATTGTGCCTTCAGGATACGTGCCGTCCGTCTGCCTTTGCCCGGCAGGGACCCCTGTCAATATCTCTATGCCCTCATCAATGGTCTTGACCTGATATATGTGAAAATTCCCTTCTTCCACTGAACGGACAACGTCTTCGCGCAGCATCAGATGTCTCACATTCTGATGAGGGACCATGACACCCTGTGTCCCTGTCAGCCCTTTTGCCCTGCACACGTCAAAGAAGCCCTCTATCTTATGGTTGACTCCCCCGATGGGCTGCACCTCACCTTTCTGGTTCACGGAGCCGGTCACCGCTATTTCCTGCCTTATCGGGGCGTCGGCAAGACTTGACAGGATGGCGTAAAGCTCGGTGGAAGAGGCGCTGTCGCCCTCAACGCCCGAATATGACTGCTCAAAACATATGCTCGCGGACAGGGACATGGGCTTGTCCTGCGCATACTTCCAGCCGAGATACCCTGATAAGATAAGGACACCCTTGTCGTGTATGTTACCGCTCAGTTTGGACTCCCTCTCGATGTTTATGACGCCCTGTCTGCCGAGGAAGGTCTTTGCCGTGATCCGGCTGGGCCGCCCGAAGCTGAACATTCCCATATCGTAGACCGCCAGACCGTTGACCTGTCCTGAAACCGATCCTTCCACATCCACCATCAGCGTCCCGTTGGTAATCATACGGAGGATGCGCTCAGCTACCAGGTCAAGGCGGTGGATTTTCTCTTTCACGGCCTTTTCCACATGTTCTCCGGAGATAATCCCGCTGCCTGATTCTCTCGCCCAATGGTCGGACTCTATGAGCAGGTCCTTCAGCGGACCCAATCTCGCGCTGAGCCTTTCCTGATCACCGGCATCCCTGGCCGAGTGCTCAAGCACCCTGGACACGGCCGAACGGTCGAACGGCAGGAGTTCTTCTTCATCGCAGCATGAGCGGATAAAACAGGTAAAGGCCTTTATGTTTTTGTCTGAGCGCTCCATATCATGATCAAAGTCAGCCTGCACCTTGAACATCTCCCAGAAATCCTCATCATATATCGAAAGAAGCTGGTACAAATAACCGTCACCCATTACAACTATCTTTATATCAACAGGCATAGGCTGCGGCCTCATTCCCTGTGGCGCAATAAATCCGAATTGCTCCCACGGGTCTTCCACCCTGACCTCTTTTGTCCTGATTACCCTCTTAAGACCTTCCCATACGCCGCCGTTCTGCAGCACGTCCCTGATATTAAGGATGAGGTACCCGCCGTTTGACCGCTGGACCGCCCCCGGTTTAATAAATGTATGATCGCTGACATATGTCCCCATGTAGGCTTTTCTCTCTACCCTGCCGAACATGTTGAACCAGTTGGGGTTTGACTCAAAAATAATCGGCGGCCCGTCTGGCGAACTGTTGTCTACGAAGACATTGACCCTGAAGGCCATGAAAGATTCCTGCTGTAACGCGGAAGGAAACCCGGGCTGCGTTTGATCGCGTTCCGGCTGTGTAAACATTTCGATTTTAGTAAGGGTATATTCCCTCAGGCTTTTCAGAAAACTTACGGCATCGGGATATTCGTCGTATTTTTTCATGATCTCCCCGAAGGGGGCTGATATGGCATATTCCCCAGCCTTCTGGTCAATTTTTTTTATACTCTCAAACATCTCTTTTTCCAGTTCATGATGGCGGGCATTCGTTTCTTCGATTCTGCCGAGCATCTCCATCCGGCTGTCTTCAATGACCTTCTGTTCCTCATCACTGAGCTTCAGAAACTTGTCCCTTGTCATGGGCTCTCCATCCGACAGGGGGACAACGGCAGCGCCCATCGGAGAGATCTCAACCATCAGATTTTTCTCCCTTGCCGCCTTTTCAACCGATTTCATTGCGTCCTGGTGCTTTTTCTGGTGGTCTTCTATTATCCGCTGCTTCTGCTTCTTGTAATCATCACTTTCAAACGCCTTCTGTATCTTCTCTTTCAGGATCTTAAGCAGGTTCTCCATATCGATATTAAAGGTCTTTCCGTGTCCATGCTTCAGCCTCAGTATCACCGGCCTGTCAGGATCTGAAAAGTTGTATACATAGCACCAGTCATCAGGCAGCAGTTTCTTCCCGGCGGTCTTTTCTTTCTCTTTTATAAATTCTTCAATGGATAACCTGACTGTTGCGGCCTTGCCTGTTCCTGTGAGGCCTGTCAGAAAGAGGTTGAATCCGGGCCTGTTCACTTTCAGACCAAAATCAATTGCACTCAGCGCACGGTCCTGGCCGATAAATTCCTCAAGCGGCCTGACCTCGGACGTGCATTTAAAGTCGAATAATTCATCCGGGCATACCCACCGTAGTTTCTCTTTCGGCACAGCATATGATTTAAGTTCCGCTGCAGTATTCATTCAACGCTCCTTTTTTGAATCCGCCCTGATGAATCCCTGTTCAAATTCTATCAGAACTGCGGCATTAGTCAACCATTTGTATAAGTCACGGACTTATACAAATGGTTGACATCCGCTATTGACCTGTTATAATTTGTTTTAATCCCGGGGGGCCGGGAGAGGACTTACAGAAATGGTGTGAATTTTAATTATAAGGAGAGCGGAAATAAGATGATGACAGGAAAGGAAAGCTTGCTTACTGCGCTGGGGGAAGCATTTCTGATGGAAAAGGGAACAAAGATATTTTATGCCGAGGCTGCGGAGAAGGCGGTAAATGCGGATGCCAGGAAAACGTTCGATTATCTTTCGGAATGGGAAGGACAGCATATGGATTACATCCTTGCCCTCTATAAGGGGATTGTGGAAGACTGGGGTATTGTTACTTTTGAAGAATTTAAAAACAAGGTGGAAACCCATTCGACGGAAGCCGGTATCCCGTTGAAAGACCTCCAAGGGAAGATAGACAGTTACTGCTTCACCGACGAAATGGGGGCGCTGACACTTGCAATGGAAATAGAAGGAAAGGCATATAATATGTACCGCAAGCTTTCAGAAAATGCCTCTGACACAAATGCACAGGTTGTGTTCAGGGAAATGATGGAGCAGGAAGTGAAACATGTCAATCATCTAAAGGAACTGAGAGTAAAACTTGCGGATGTTTATAAGTAGGGGCGCATTGCACTACGCCCCTGCAGCAATTACCCTCCTGATCGTCATGCATTAAATTATCTGATAAAATATTTTTTATGAAAGACCAGATCATCTCGGAAGATGTGCGAAACTCTCTGAAGAAGACCTTCAAACAGCTGGTCGAGACTGTTGCCGTCGAGGTATATACGCAGGCGGGAATGAACGATCAATTCAATGATTCGACGGTAAGTTTCATGAAGGCGCTGCCGGAGCTTACGGACAAGATCAGTGTCAATTTTTTCAGTCTCAAAGATGAACAGGCAATAAGACGTGGTGTAAAACGCTCTCCAACAATTCTGATAGGTCCGGACCAGTATAATATCCGTTACACAGGCTCGCCGGCCGGTGAAGAAGCGGCATCTTTCATACTCGCTGTTATTATGGCCTCCACCGGCAAGACCTACCTTTCCGGGGACTCATATAAACGGCTGGAACGGCTTAAGGAAAAAAGACACGTGCGCGTCTTTGTAAGCCCGACATGTCCATATTGCCCGCAGCAGGTCATATACGCTGTCTCCGCTGCAGTCGAAAAAAAGGAGTTCATCTCGGCCGAGGTCATTGAGATTTATGAGAACCTCGACCTTGCGAAAAAATACGGCGCTATGTCCGTGCCGACAACCTATATAGGTGAAGCGCTTCTGTCCGCCGGCCTTCAGCCTGAAGACTCATTTATCGAATCCATTGTCGAGGGAAAGCCGGTTGAATATGTAATGCCTGTGGGACGGGAGGAAATGAGAGATTACGATATCGTTGTGATCGGCGGCGGCCCTGCCGGTCTTACAGCCGCAATATACGGGGAGAGAAGCGGGTTGAAAAGCATAGTGCTGGAAAAGGCCAATGTAGGAGGCCAGATCTCCGTGACCCCGGTCGTTGAGAATTATCCGGGCTTTGTACAGATAGCCGGAAAGGCGCTGGTCGATCTTATGGCAAAGCAGACTCTCGAATACTCAGCGCTGCTGCAGGGCGTAGGGGTCAATGACGTAAGGAAGAAAGACGGCGCATTCGAAGTGACTACGGGCAGGGGGACATACAATGCAAAAGCGGTCATCATCGCAACGGGCGCATACAGCCGGAAGCTGAATGTGCCGGGTGAAGACAGACTTGCAGGAAGAGGCGTCAGTTACTGCGCAACGTGCGACGGATATATCTTCAAAGACGGCAAGAACGTCCTGGTCGCCGGAGGGGGCAACAGCGCGCTGACAGACGCCCTCTATCTCGACAGCCTCGGGGCACATGTGACAATCGTGCACAGAAGGGGCGCATTCAGGGCTGAAGACAGGCTTCAGCAGAGTGTTTTCCAGAGAAATATACCGGTTGAATGGGACAGTATCATAGAAGGAATTAGCGGAGAAAAAAGCATTGAAAAGGTTTCAGTCAAAAACGCGAATACCGGAAAGAAAAAGACACTCGCTGTCCAGGGTGTCTTTATTGCAATAGGATACGAACCCAACAACAGCATTGCAAAAAACCTGGGTCTGGAGATTGATGAAGACGGGTACATTAAAGTGGATGCAAAGATGAGGACTTCCATGCCCCTTGTTTATGCAGCCGGAGATATAACAGGCGGCATAAAGCAGATAGTTACCGCTGTGTCCCAGGGTGCAACTGCCGCGCTTGCGGTATTTGAAGACATCTCAAACCCCTACTGGAAAAAAGACCTTTAATCAATCGCATTCACAGGTCCGGGATTCAGTCCACTGTTTTTTCGGGACCCAAATAGCCAAGATACTCCAGCTCCTCAAGCACCCATTCGTCTTCCGATATTTCACCGCCGTCAACCTTCTGCAGAGCCCTGGCATATTCTTTGAGAAAGCAATATCCCAAACGCTTCCTGTCGGTGTCAAGTTTCTTTTCCATGTCAACGGCATTGTCCTTCACAGACCACCTGATACTGAGGTTTTTGATCACGTCGGCGATCATCTCTTCTTTTACCTCAGACTGTAAAACCATAGTAAGATCATCATCAGACTCAACCACGAGTTTCATCGGCAAATGGGGCTCTGCGAGCTGTTTATTGTTGTCAGCCGCCCATTCAAAAATATCCGGGACATATTTAATGTTGAAAATAAGATAATCGAGGCTGAGCTTTTCCAGGTCTTTTTTATATTTTTTTAATGAAACCACTTCCGTCCTCCATTTCTTTTGCAGTGTTAATAATATTCATTTCTCACTTCTGCCATAATTGCATTATATCTCAAATCTTCTTTCCGTACCCGTCAATTAACCCAAATAGCGCTTTTACAATAATGCCGGCAAACGACCGGTAAAAAAATGGATCTATGGGAAGCTGCCTCCCATAGATCCAAAAAAACTTAACCCAGCAAATGGTTTTGCTGAGAGTATTGACTGGCTCCCGGGGAGGGATTCGGACCCCCGACATGGTGGTTAACAGCCACCCGCTCTGCCAGCTGAGCTACCCGGGAAACACGATAATAATACCACCAAATAAGACTATACATTATAAAGAATACCCGTTGATAAATTCAATAGACCGGACTGAGTTTATTTATACGCGGATCTATTAATAATCAATATCTTTCCTCAGAAAAGATAAAGATTGACTTAGTTTTCAAACTGTTAATCCTGTTTATGCTCAACCAGCAGTCGCCTTTGCCCGATCCATGGGCGCTGACGGGGTCTTCACAGACTTCCCTGAGCAGTGCATTTTAATCCGGCAGGCTGCCCCGGAACCGGGCACGGAATTGGGCCCTGCGGTCCGCGCGACTTGTCATAAAGCAGATAATGCCATGCCTCCAGAAATATCCTTAAGTATATTTATTAATATTCCGATTATATGCTAAGACCAACAACTACTATAATGAAGGCCATTACATATGGCCGGAAGTGGTTCGCTTAAATTCAATCGGTCTAAAACATTATTCTAATTGTGACTAATTCAGTTTCATTGTGCGTACAAAATAGTCTTTATGAAAATTGAACCTGGAACATATCCCATAAGAGCAGGCTATTTTCCCCTGGCAGCTGTTGCATTATCAATTCTATTCTGGCTTGCTGAATCCGTCTTACATGCAATCCTGTTTCATGGAAACAGCTTCATTAATAATCCCGGATTTATTGACCATGTCTTCTCACCGGACAAACATGAACTCTGGATGCGCTTAACAGTTGTATCAGCTATCTTCATTTTGACTCCTTATGTCTGTTCATTTTACAAATCAAGAAAGTCAAATGGATTATTGACGGCAGCCGTCAAAAACGCTGAAGAGGAGAAAAACAGGTCCGAGGCAATTATCGCGGGCATAGGGGACGGTATAATTATCCAGGATACGGACTATAAAATAATATATCAAAATCAGCAACAGACCGAAAAATACGGAAACCGTAATGGGGAATACTGTTACAAAGTGTTTGAGGGCAGGGAAACAGTATGTGATAAGTGCCCTGTTGAGCTGTCTTTCCTTGACGGGGAAGTCCATAAAGCGGAGCGTAGTATCCCTACAGATAACGGGACCATGTATTTCGAGCTGACCTCTTCTCCTTTGCGGGATGCTGACGGAAATATTATTGCCGGGATCAAGGTAGTCAGGGACATATCTTCCCGCAAACGGACTGAAGAAGAGTTATTGGTTTATCAGAACCACCTCAGGGAACTCGTTGATGAACGAACTGCCGAACTGCAGGCCTCAAACGAGCTTCTGATAGAAGAAATCAATGAACACAGACTTACCGAAGATAAGTATCGCTCTCTGTTTACAAATATGCTCGACGGCTTTGCCTATCATAAGATAATAGTTAATGACAGCAGTGAACCCATAGATTATGTATTCCTTGAAGTCAATAAAAGTTTTGAGGTCCTTACCGGTCTGAAAAAAGATGATATAATCGGCAAAAGGGCCACCGATGTCATTCCCGGGATAAAAGGGATAGAACCGGACCTTATCAGGCTGTACGGCGCTGTTGCGCTGACAGGGAGAGACTGCAACTTCGAACTCTATTTTGAACCGTTCCATAAATGGTATTCCATTTCCGCCTATTGTCCGGAAATCGGCTATTTCGTGTCGATATTCGAGGACATTACCGAGCGTAAGGACCTTGAAAAGACGTTTATTGAAATTGAAGACCGGGAACGCCGCCGCATCGGACATGACCTGCATGACGGCCTGGGACAACTCCTTACCGGTCTTGCATTTAAAGTCCGCGGGCTGGGTCGCATACTGGAAAAAGCTCATTCCGAGGGAGCGGATGAGGCTGCTGACCTTTCAGTCCTTATTGATGAAGCAAAAGAGCAGGCAAGCTATTTATCCAGAGGCCTTTCGCCGATTGAAATGAATGTGGAAGGCCTCATGAATGCCTTAAAAGCGCTTTCATCAAATTCAAGTAAAATGTTTAACATCCCATGCACCTTCACTTGCGCTGAAGCTGTTAATATACATAATGAAACAGCATTAACACAGCTCTACCGTATCGCACAGGAGGCAGTGACAAATGCCGTGAAATATGCAAAATCCAGTCATATCGAAATCAGTCTCTGTAAAGATCATGATAGAATTATTATGACAATAAAAGATGACGGTATCGGCATCCAGGAACATTCCGGCAGAAAAGGCGGTATGGGGCTGAAAATCATGAACTACCGGGCCGGACTTATCAATGCATCGCTTGAAATACGACGCGATATGGACAGAGGGACTATAATCACATGCGTCTATGCCGGTGAATCAGAAAAGAAGGATCTGGTATCATATAGCAGCTATGCAGGACCGGAAACAATAAAATGAAACATAAAGTGTTCATAGTCGATGACCACCCCATCGTGCGGCAGGGGCTCGCGCAGTTGATTAACCAGGAGAATGATCTCCGGGTGTGTGGAGATGCCAGCGACATTCCATCAGCATTACAGACTGTCAAAGAGTGCGGGCCTGACCTTGCGGTCATTGATATTTCCCTTGGCCAAAGCAGCGGACTCAGCCTGATAGAAGAACTGTCCCGGCAATATCCCGATCTGTCAATACTTGCCCTGTCCATGCATGACGAGGCCCTCTATGCCGAGCGTTGTCTCAGGGCTGGCGCAAAGGGCTATATCATGAAAAAAGAACCGCCTGAAAAGGTCATTTTGGCAATAAAAAATATCCTCGACGGAGAAATATACGTCAGCGACAACCTGGGTTCCAGACTCCTGCATAAGCTGGTCGCGAAAAAATCCGGGACAACGAGTTCAGGCGTTGACGTTCTCAGTAATCGGGAACTTGAGGTATTCCATCTTATCGGTCAGGGAATTAAAACGGCCAAAATCGCTGAACAGTTAAACCTGAGCGTAAAGACAATCGAAACGTACATTGATCACATTAAAAAGAAGATGCACTTCAAAGATTCCCGTGATTTATTTTTGCACGCAGTCCAGTGGCGCATAAATGAAGGCGGGCCGACTGGACCCCTCGGACAACAACCGTAAAGTCATTCCGCAAGACCAATCCTCCAACATAGCGTATCGGGGTTTCCACTATACGGCATAGTGCTTTCACCTAGAAAAAAAACATAGATGTCCCTCTATTGAGAATTTTCCAGAATCCGACTAGAAATCTACGTAGTTAAATTTACTAAGGCAAAACCGGATTTGATAATTGAATTAGTCAGGCAAACATCAAATTTATAAAGCTGCCGGGAGAATAGATGAAAAAGATCTGGATGACATCCTTGAAAATAATCGCCCTTCTCCTTCTGCTTACAGCTCCTTCATTCATAGTTAACGACTTTATCAGGATCATTATTAGTCTTGCAGTGTGTTCAATAGTTATTGCTGTTTGTTTCACCCTAATGAAAAAACACCTACGCCTTCTGGAGCGCAGCAGGGAAGAGGACAGGATGAAGCAGATCTCTGCTGTCGAAGCGCTGATAAATACGATAAAAGCGCCGCTTAATGAGAAGTCTCAGCTCATCCCGGTGCTTGTCAATCAGCTCCAGGAAGTGACCCGGCAGACTGAATCAGCGGCCCTTGATATCGGAGAGCGTTTCATGAGCATAGTTGAAAGGGCCAGAAAAAATACCGAAGATGCCTCTGTTGTTCTGAAAAAACTTGCAGGCGAAGGACAGGACAGCGGCCTTACTACAATTGAAATCAGCAAAAAGGCCCTCACGGACGTTGTCCAGAGCCTTCAGAACGGGATCGTATTTGCAAGCCAGATCATGGATGAATTGAAAACCATCATTGAAGATACAGGGAATATCAACACCGTTGTTGATGAAATTGAATTTATTGCCGGCCAGACAAATCTTCTTGCGCTCAATGCGGCAATTGAAGCCGCGCGCGCCGGAGAACACGGCAGGGGGTTCGCCATCGTCGCCGATGAGGTCAGAAAGCTTTCCGACAGGTCCAATAAGGCTGCAGAGGGAATCAGGAAACTTATCTCGAAAATCGAGCTTGACAGCAAGGAGATATACAAGCGCTCAGAAGAAAATGTTTCATTAAACATGACTGTATCCATGGAGTCCGCCACAGTAGTTGATGATACAATGCTCAAGATAGACGGCACAGTCGACTCGATCAGGGACCAGCTCAATTTTCTCACCGGTGAAACAGAGTCCCTTGCAAAAGACATCAGCAGCGTAGTCATATCAATGCAGTTTCAGGACATCACAAGGCAGCGAATAGAACACGTCATCGGCCCCCTCCAGGCATTTAAATCAGAGATTGAATATATGGTAAAAAGCACAAACAGCATGGATAAAAAGATCCACGAAACAGTCGCCGGCGGAGGAGGGAAATGGCTTGAAGAGATGTACACAATGGAATCGGAAAGAATGGTATTAAAAGAAACATTGTCAATAAATGATACGTCAAACAAAGGTCAGGAGTGTGATATATGGGACGGACCATCTTAATAGTCGATGATTCAGCTTCCATGAGGCAGCTTGTATCGTTTGCCTTAAAAGATGCGGGATATGAAGTTATAGCGGCAGTAGACGGCAAAGACGCATTGGGTAAAGTGAACGGAACAAAAGTCGACATGGTAGTGACCGATCTTAATATGCCGAACATGGACGGGATTGAACTCATCAAACAATTGCGGGGCTCATCGAGCAACAGATTTACGCCGGTAGTCATGCTGACAACCGAATCCCAGGATGCCAGAAAACAGGAAGGCAGGGCAGCCGGGGCCAGCGGCTGGATCGTCAAGCCCTTTACACCTGAAAAGCTGATAGACGTTATAAAGAAGTTCGTGAAATGACCATGTAGGGGCAGGGTCACCCTGCCCTTTATTAAAAATGTCATTACCGTCCTGAATGGAGGACAAGCGGAGGACCAATGATCGACTTTAAGGCAGAAGAAACTGACAATATTACAACCCTGACCATCGGCGGTGAATTGACCGTACAAAACGCTTCAGCCCTGCAGGGCATATTTATCCGATCACTGGAAAGCTCGTCTAGTTTAACCATAACTCTCAAAGACGTTACAGACCTGGATCTTTCATTTCTGCAGCTGCTCTGCTCGGTCCACAGGACCTCAACAGACCTGAAGAAGAATTTGACCCTGTCGGGACCCTGTCCTGAGGTATTCAGGGAGGCCGTCAAAAGCGCAGGATTTTTGCGGCGCACAGGCTGCGCATATGACTGCAATAAAAATTGTCTCTGGGCAGAAATGAAGAAACACGCAGAGAAGGAGATTAACTGATGTCAAACTCGGAACAGCACAAGGCAGCGTACAAGGAAGAAGCTTACGAGCTTCTCGCAGAGCTTGAAACCTCGCTGCTGGAGCTGGAAGAAAATTCCGGGGACGCGGAGCTTATCGGGCGTATATTCAGGGCGCTGCACACCATTAAAGGATCGGGGTCCATGTTCGGGTTTGACGATATAGTCGAGTTTACCCACGAGGTTGAGACTTCTTTTGATATGGTACGAAACGGTTTACTCCCGGTCACTAAAGAACTTATAGACCTTACACTTTCGTCCCGTGATTACATCAAGATACTGCTGGATAAGCCTGAAGCGGCGGATAAGCAGAAAGCCGGGGAGATAATTAACTCCCTGAAAAAATTGTCCCCTAAAACAATAATGCCTGATGAAGAAAAAAACTCCCCGGCCACCCTTTCTGCAAAAAGGAATGGATCAGAAAAAAACGTTACGTACAGAATCCGGGTCCGTCCTCCCCTTGACATATTCACGAGGGGGATTAACCCCACACTTTTAATAAATGAATTACACGGCCTGGGCGAATGCAGTATCGTAGCTCAAACAGACACCATCCCCCATATAGTCGATATTGATCCTGAGTCCTGCTACACATACTGGGACATTATTCTGACTACTGATCTGGGGATCAATGCGATAAAAGACGTATTCATCTTTATTGAGGATGATTGCGAGCTGGATATTTATATTATTGATGATGGCAGGAGAGCAGATGAAGAATCCGCTCAAAGTATGCTGAAAAATATTTTTACCCGCCGGGGCTATGTAACACGTGAAGATTTAGAGAGAATATCAGCCCCGCATAAACGCATCGGAGAGATACTTGTCGAACGCGGAGACTTAACTGAGGAGGACATCAAGAAGGCGCTTCGCAACCAAAAACCTATCGGCGAGATGCTGGTTAAGGCCGGGATGGTTGACGCGGGAAAAGTAGAATCCGCACTCGCTGAACAGCAGCACATTAAGGAAATAAAACTGAAAGAGCAGCAGAAAGAGCAGCCGGCGGATTCTGCTTCAAGCATCCGCGTGGCTTCTGATAAGCTCGACAGCCTTGTGAATCTCGTAGGCGAAATGGTCACAGTCCAGGCCCGCCTGAGCCAGGCGAGCGCCTATAGGAGTGACCCTGAACTCCTTTCCATCTCAGAGGAAGTGGAGCGCCTCACCGCAGAGCTGCGGGACCAGACAATGAGCATACGCATGCTGCCTATTGGGACTACATTCAGCAAGTTTAAGCGCCTGGTGCGCGACCTTTCAAAAGAGCTCGGAAAAGAAATAGAGCTTACAACCGAGGGGGCTGAAACAGAACTGGACAAGACAGTTATTGAGAAGCTCAACGACCCCATGGTCCATCTGATAAGAAACTGCATAGACCACGGGATTGAGACACCTGATATAAGAAGCAGGATCGGTAAACCAGTACAGGGTATGCTTCATCTGTCAGCCAGACATTCCGGGGCCTATGTGTTGATCGAGATCATGGATGACGGAGCGGGTCTGGATGCGGATGCAATAAGGGCCAAAGCCGTTGAAAAAGGGATGATAACCCCTGACGCTGAGCTGACGGAGAAAGAAATCTATTCATTGATCCTTGCGCCGGGATTCTCAACCGCCAAGACAATCACAAACGTGTCAGGGCGCGGAGTGGGGATGGATGTTGTAAAAAGGGCCATCGATAACCTGAGGGGCTCCATAGGTATAACCAGTCAGAAAGGGGTAGGGACGACCATCACATTAAAACTGCCCTTGACACTTGCGATCATAGAGGGATTACTGGTCAAGATCAGTGAAGAATATTTTGTATTGCCGCTTTCTGTAGTGGAAGAATGTGTTGAACTTACCCGTCAGGATATTGCAAATGCCCATGGCAGGCACCTCGCGAATGTGCGTGGACAGATAGTGCCGTATATACGTCTGCGTGAGCAGTTTACGATCAATGGGAAACAGCCCGAAATAGAGCAGATTGTAATCGTGGGTATCGAAGGCCGAAGGGTCGGTTTTGTCGTGGATAATGTGGTCGGAGAACACCAGACAGTAATAAAGACACTGGGCCGCGTTTATAAAGACATTGAAGGAATATCAGGCGCGACTATTCTTGGCGACGGAACGGTCGCGCTTATTCTCGATATACAAAAACTGGTTCAGACTGCTGAACATGAGGAGGTGAGGGGATAGCAGGAATAATTCCAGGTTTAGTCAGAAGTAAAGTACCAAAACAAATTAAATTATTATTAAGGAGGGAAATTAAATGTTAAAGAACATGAAGATAGGAACACGATTGATGCTGGGCTTCGGCATCGTCCTGGTACTGCTGTTAATAATAGGCGGGTCAGGCTATTGGGGAGTACATTCACTCGAGGATAAAACTATAAACATGCTCCAGGGTGAAGCGCAGATTGCTGAAAACGCGGCACTTGCAAATGGAGATATACTTAATCTGCGCAGGGCGGAAAAAGATATATTCCTTAATATGGGAACACCTGAAAAACAGGCTGGGTATTTGAGTAAGTGGAAAGCAAGTCATGACCAGTTGACGGAAGCAATAAACAATATTGAAAAAGTGGCAGTGCATCAGGACGATAAAGACTCTGTTAAACAAATGAGGGAAAACCTTGCCGGCTATACATCAGGCTTCAATAAGGTTTACAGCATGGTTCAGGCAGGAAAGCTGACAACACCGCAGGAAGGTAACAAAGCAATTGGTGAAGTAAAGGATGAAATCCATAAACTTGAAACGTCAGCAGAGGAACTTGCTGACGCTTCCAATAAGACCATGAAAGGCCAGGAAGGCGTTATTAAGAGCTTTACCAGTCAGGTGACTACTATCATGATTGTTCTTGCACTCGTAGCAATTGCAATAAGCATAGGTATCACGATATTCATCACCCGAAGCATTATTAATCCATTAAACGTTGGCGTCAATGTTGCAAATAAATTAGCCGAAGGTGACCTGACGGTAACTATTGAAGCAACAGGCAAGGATGAGACAGGACAGTTACTTGCAGCAATGAAGGGCATGGTTGAAAAGCTCCAGACGATTGTAACGGAAGTCAAATATTCCGCGGACAATGTGGCTTCAGGCAGTCAGGAGCTGAGCGCCAGTTCAGAACAGATGTCGCAGGGGGCCACGGAACAGGCAAGCTCTGTTGAAGAGGTATCGTCATCAATGGAGCAGATGGTATCCAACATCAGGCAGAACGCGGACAACGCCCAGCAGACAGAGAAGATAGCGCTAAAATCCGCCACAGACGCAAAGGAGAGCGGCAAATCCGTTTCAGAGACAGTGTCGGCCATGAAAGAGATAGCGGGCAAGATATCGATAATCGAGGAGATAGCAAGGCAGACAAACCTGCTGGCATTGAATGCAGCCATAGAGGCGGCAAGGGCGGGCGAGCACGGCAAGGGCTTTGCAGTGGTTGCATCAGAGGTGAGAAAGCTTGCTGAGCGCAGCCAGGCCGCGGCAGGGGAGATAAGCAAGTTGTCATCCTCCAGCGTAGAGGTGGCGGAGAAGGCCGGAGAGATGCTCTCGAAACTCGTCCCTGATATCCAGAAGACAGCAGAGCTTGTTCAGGAGATAAGCGGGGCCAGCAACGAACAGAACGCCGGGTCAGATCAGATAAACCGGGCGATACAGCAGCTGGACCAGGTGATACAGCAAAACGCAGGGGCCTCTGAAGAGATGGCTTCGACTTCTGAAGAACTGTCATCACAGGCAGAGCAGCTGCAGAGCGTTATTGCTTTCTTTAAAGTAAATGAAACGGGCAGAGGTCTCCACCACGCGCAGGCTGCAAGTCAGGCTACGCAAAAGCCTGTCCACAAAACAGCTGTTGCTCATTTAAAGAAGGCCATTGCCAAGCCTGTCAAGGCAGCTGCTGCAGCGAGTCCCGCAGGGGTCGCAATAGACATGGGTAACGGCGGTCATGACAAACTGGATGATGAGTTTGAGAAATTCTAACGGTAATCAATGGAGACATATCATATGTCATTCCGGTGAAAGCAAGATACGGGAAACCTGGTAGGGGTAATTCATGAATTATTCCTACTAATTAAAGGAGGAACAAATGAGTGTAGCTGAAATATTAGAGACAACGCAGTACCTGACCTTCAAGCTTGAGGACGAGGTATTTGCTATTGATATAGCTAAAGTGCGTGAAGTGCTTGAGTACACGACCGTCACAAAGGTGCCGAGGACGCCTGACTTCATGTGCGGGGTGATAAACCTCAGGGGCGGGGTCGTGTCTGTAGTCAATATGCGTCTCAAGTTCGGGATGACGGATGCTGAAAAGACGGTAAACACCTGCATCATTATCGTAGAGGTGACGATTGACGGAGAGACAACGGTGCTTGGGGCGCTGGCGGATTCGGTCCAGGAGGTCATGGACCTTGAGCCCGACCAGATAGAGCCCGCGCCCAAGATAGGCACAAGACTCAGAACAGACTTCATCAAAGGCATGGGCAAGCACGACAACAAGTTCATCATGATACTGGATATCGACAAGGTGTTTTCAGCAGACGAGCTGGCGCTTGTGCAGGATGCGGGTGCTTACAAAAAGACAGAAGATTAGAAATCTGCCATACATGCAGGGGCAGGCCTCTGTGCCTGCCTCTGTACAATAGCAACTGCAGGGAATTGCCAAAAAACAAGGGGATACTGGAATGAAATATGATTACTGCTATTCATGAAACCACTCAGGCAAATGCATTCAAGGCGACCCTTTCCGAGAAAGATTTCCGCCGTTTAAGCGAATTTATTCATAAGGAGTGCGGCATCAAAATGCCGGAAGCCAAGAAAGTCCTTCTTGAGGCAAGGCTCCGCAAGAGACTCCGTGCTCTGGGAATGCATTCATATTGCGAATACTGTGACTATCTGTTCAGCCCTGAAGGGGCCCGGAATGAACTCACACACATGATTGATGTTGTCACAACGAACAAGACCGATTTTTTCCGCGAGGCAGGGCATTTTGATTATCTGGTCCGGACCGCCTTGCCCGAACTGGTCAAACTTTACGGAGCAAATATCAGGAAAAAGTACGCTGTCTGGAGCGCCGGCTGTTCTACCGGAGAAGAGCCTCACACACTTGCAATGGTATTAAATGAGTTTGCGCAACAGCAGCAGGGGTTCAATTTCTCGATTCTTGCAACGGATATCTCAACAAGAGTGCTTGAGCAGGCAAGGCGCGGCATCTACAAAGAAGATGTTATAGAACCCGTGCCTATGGCGATGAAAAAGAAATATTTATTAAAGGGCAAAGATAATAACAAAGGGCTGGTCCGGGTTGGCCCTCAACTCAGGTCCCTGATTGAGTTCAGGAGGCTGAACTTCATGGACAGCGATTTTGGTATGAGCAGGCCGATGGACATAATATTCTGCAGAAACGTCATTATCTATTTTGACAGAGCAACACAGGAGAAATTGCTGAACAGGTTTGCCCGTCATTTGATACCGGGGGGATACCTCTTTATGGGACACTCGGAAACATTAAACGGTCTGGATGTACCGCTGCTATCAGCCGGCCCGATGGTATACAGGAAACCTTTATGAATAATTTTGAATCTCAATTGCCTTTCATCTATCTTAAGCCGAGCGAGATATATATCACCGAGTGTCCCTCGATGGTTGAGACAGTGCTTGGCTCCTGCGTATCCGTTACAATGTTTGACCGGACATCAGGGGTCGGCATGATATGTCACTGCCTCCTTCCGCAATGCAAAAACGAGGTCCCCTGCGACGGAGACTGTTCAGAGGGATTTAAATATGTTGATTGTTCAATACGCAGGATGCTGGCAAAATATACTTCATATGACGTTAAACGCAGCAACATTGAGGTCAAGGTATTCGGAGGGGCGGACATGTTCAATGCAAAAACCGCCACTGCAAACAGCATAGCTGTCGGAAAACAGAATATCGAGACAGCCTTAAAGATTATTAAAAGAGAGCAACTTAATCTGATTACCACTGATGTCGGCGGCACGGAAGGACGCAAGATATATTTCAACACCCGTACCGGCGAGGTCCATTTGAAACGACTTAATAAAGCAGGATAGATTGTTTATGTCCGGAGACATTAAATGAATAATAAAATAAAAGTTCTGATAGTCGATGATTCTGCGGTCGTGCGCAATACTCTGACGGAAATTCTCTCATCAGACCCTCACATTGAGGTCATGGGAACTGCCGGGGACCCGTTTATAGCGGCAGACAAGATCAGGGAAAATGTCCCCGATGTTATCACCCTGGATGTGGAAATGCCCAGAATGGACGGCGTTACATTCCTTCAAAAAATTATGAGCCAGCATCCGATCCCGGTAGTGATCTGTTCCAGTCTGACCGGCGATGGCGCTGAAACCACACTTAAGGCGCTGGAATACGGGGCAGTGGAAATTATAACGAAGCCACGCCTGGGAACAAAGCAGTTCCTTGAGGAATCCAGTGTGAGAATATGCGACGCGGTAAAGGCCGCTTCATTGGCGCATGTAAAACGTATTTCCTTAACCAGCCGTAAGGTAGAGCCAAAACTGACCGCTGATGCGGTGCTTGCGAAACCTTCCTCAAAGGCAATGGTGCGGACAACAGAGAAGGTAGTAGTAGTGGGGGCATCGACCGGCGGGACAGAGGCCCTGAGGATATTTCTTGAGGCCCTGCCTCCGGATGCGCCGGGCATCGTGATAGTGCAGCACATGCCTGAGAATTTCACAAGGGCCTTTGCAAACAGGCTGAACGGTTTGTGCAAGGTAACGGTCAAAGAGGCTGCCGACAATGATACAGTGATCAGGGGGCAGGCGCTGATAGCCCCGGGCAACCGGCACATGCTGCTCAAAAGAAGCGGGGCGAGATATTATGTCGAAATCAAAGACGGCCCATTAGTAAGCCGCCATCGTCCTTCCGTAGATGTATTGTTCCGTTCAGCAGCGCGTTACGCAGGTAAAAACGCGGTCGGCGTGATCATGACCGGCATGGGCGACGATGGGGCACGGGGAATGCTTGAGATGAAAGAAGCGGGTGCGTACAACATTTCTCAGGATGAAGCTACATCCGTAGTATTCGGGATGCCCAATGAAGCAATCAGGAGAGGCGGCGTGGACAAAATTCTGCCGCTTGATAAAATTGCCAATGAAGTCATCAGAGAGTGTCAATAATCCCTTAAAATAAACACTCGCCTGCATATTCAATTTTTCAACTTATCCACAAAAAAGAGTTCATATTTAAATCGAAATATGATATTATAATGTCATTCCGTCTTACACTCCCGGCACTAAATGTCTCATTGTATTACACTGGCTCTATGGGGACAAGGTAGCAGTGACAAATAACAGACCAACTATCCTTGTAATTGATGATGCTCTTTGCGTCAGGCAATCACTGCAATTTATTCTCAGGGACAAATTCAATGTCCTGTTGGCTCCGGGCGCCCTTGAAGGTAAATTTTATCTCTCTTCTCATCATGTCGATATAGTCCTTCTGGATATAAGATTAAAGTGTATTGACGGGCTTAAACTGCTTGCCGATATCAGGGAGCGGTTCCCGTACATCGAGATAATCATGATAACGGCTTATGCAAGCGTGGAAACCATAAGAAAGGCCATCCGCTTCGGGGCCTGCGATTATCTTATCAAGCCGTTCGACAAAGATGAGCTGATATCCGTAGTGCGCAATGCTTTAATACAGAGGGAAAATAAACTGGGGCTGAAGAATGAACTTGACATGCTTAAAGAATCCACCCTGTATCTGGAACACATCATAAGAAACGCTAAAGATACTATGATGAACAGCAGTGAGACCAATCTGACAGCGATGCTGCTCAATATTGATTCAAAAGACGGCTACACATGGGCACATGTGAAACGGGTAACAAGCTTATCATTATTAATTGCAGAAAAAATGAGGGTGCCCGTTGAACACAGGCGATGGCTGAAATGTTCAGCTTCACTTCATGACATCGGGAAACTAAATATAGACACTGATATCCTGAAGAAAGAGAGCAAATTGACAGGACATGAATATGAGTCCATGAAAAAGCACCCTGAAGAGGGAGTAAAAATTATCCGGCCCCTCCCCTTTCTTAAACGTGCTGTGCCTGCAATAAAGCACCATCATGAACGATACGATGGAAAAGGATATCCTTCAGGTCTCCAGGGGGGGGCGATACCGTTTAAGGCAAGGATACTTGCAGTTGCCGATGCAGTGGACTCAATGATGAATTCACCTGTCAGACAAAGTCCTTGTGCGCTTGAGAGGGTCGAAAGAGAGCTTCAGTCAAACTCCGGCTCACAGTTTGATCCGGAGATAGTTGATATCGTGATCAGGGAAAGATTATTGTCTTTTGTTTAACCTGTCGAGTTCTTCTGAGCATTCGATCTCTGCAACACAGCACAAGGCATCAAATATATTAAGCAGTGACGTAACAACAGCGGGTTTGCCGCGCTGTAATTTCCTGAACAGGGAAAGGAAGGCCTCCTCTTCACTGGTCAGCTTTATGCCATGGTGGTCTCCGATAAGATGAACAAAGTCAGTATAGCCGTATTCATTCAGGACATCTTTTATCTCATTGGGCGTGAAGCCGAGGGCCTCTGCAATTTTTATGAAAATCGGCTCTACAACCTTCTTCTGGTGAAGGATGAGCTGTCTGCATGTTTCACGCGACACGACCTGGTTAACGGAAGAATTATTATAGAACTGCTCAACCGTCTCCCATCCCTGCTGATTCATTTTTCTTGTAAGCGTATTGTCCGGGTACATTATCTTTTTCTTCATGATTCATATAATAACACTTCAAAAAGAGTTTGACAACCAATTTGGTATTTAATGGCAACCCACTTGACAAGACATGAATAATTGTTTAGAATAAAGCGGGTTCTAAAAAATATCTGTTATCAGTACGAGAAGATATCTATGTTTTCAGAGGAAGAAATAGTTATCCAGTGCAGGCAATGCAAGGGGCATTGTGACGAGATAAAAAAATGCCCGCTGAAAATCGAATGGCCGGCTGAAAGAGGACGTAAGATAATTCCCGCAATACCCGGTAAATGGAAGCTGTCGGGCAAACGTCTGCACATGCCTGCCAGTGACAAGTACACGACCGAGGAGCTTATCGCGGGACTCAGCAAACTGAACGGGCACTTTTAAATAATAAATGGCGACGCCGTACATTCCGTCAGCGGCTCAATTCATGCCGATATTTTGAGCCGCTGTGTTCAGGGGACATGGTTGAAGTGAAGTCCTGTTCGCTTCTTCCAAAATCACAATGTCATGCCGGCTTGCTTATTCTGTCAAGCCGGCATGACGGACTGATCAGCCATCTTTTTTTATAATGTCAAAATAAATTTAAGGGGGACAAATGAACAAAAACCTTGAGACAATCACAAATTTATCAGAAAGAGAAAAAGAAGTGCTTACATGGTCAAAAAGAGGAAAAAGTTCCTGGGAAATATCCGCAATACTTGATATCACCGAAAGGACAGTAAATTTTCACATAAATAATATCATGCAGAAACTCAATGCCGTAAGCAGGACCCAGGCCGTAGCCGTTGCAATCGAAAAAGGGCTCATTACAACAGATTAGGCATTCAATTCGCGAATGCAGCCATTCGTATTAATAAATGGTTCTCAAGAGAATTGCGTGGATGAGCGTGGTCATTTCCGGCCTAATATTTGCCTAACTCTTCTGAGAATCTCATCCGGCACCAGGGGTTTATACAACAGCTCAATACCTTCCTTCATCGGTAGCTGCTTGTCAGAAACCCACTCATCACCTTCTGATTCTTCAGCATAGCCGCTCATAAAAAGGACTTTGATCCCGGGGACCATCCTGCTGATTTCTTCGTATACGCCTATCCCGTTCTTTTTTGGCATCTTCACATCCAGCAGGAGAAATTCAATGCTGTCCTTATTATAAATAAATTTCTCCACTGCCTCATCCCCGTCTTCGGCTGCAATAACGCTATAACCGGCACGCGTAAGCACATCAGCAATAAGCCTTCTTACATCGCTGTCGTCTTCAGCAAGAAGGATTGTTTCCGTTCCGCCCTTCACCTCATGCACGCCTTCAGTAATTTCTTCCTCAGGCGCCTCCTTGCTCAGGGGAAGGAGTATGTCAAATGCCGTTCCCTTGCCCGGCTCGCTCCTGACATCTATATACCCCTTATGCTGATTTACAATTCCGTATATAATGGACATCCCGAGCCCCGTCCCCTTCCCGACATCCTTGGTAGTAAAGAAGGGATCAAATATCCTGTCTTTTGTCCGCTGGTCCATACCGGTGCCGGTGTCGGTGATGGACAATACGGCATACCTGCCGGGGGTTCGCGCATCAGCTGATCCTGGATACTGCGCATTCACATCAACTGCCCTTGTAGATATCACTAGCCGCCCGCCTTCAGGCATTGCATCTCTGCCATTTGTGACAAGATTGATTAGAACATGTTCCATCTGGAGTTTATCGGCAAGTATGATTAAATCCTCCTTTCCGGTATCAACTATAAGTTCGATGTTTTCATCAATGATCCTTCTCAGCATGTCTTCAATATCTGCAATAAGCAGATTAAGGTTTAACGGATGGGGATTTATGGTCTGTTTCCTGCTGAACGTAAGGAGCCCCCTTGTCAGGGCCGATGCCTTATGGGTGGATGATAATATCTGCTCCAGGAAACGCCTTCCATCCTCTCCCTTCAGGTCTTTCTTCTGAAGCATTTGTCCATAGCTCTTTATTACCGTCAGTATGTTATTGAAGTCATGGGCAATACCTCCTGCAAAGGTACCCACTGCCTCCATCTTCTGCGAATGCCTGAGCTGTTCTTCAAGCTGCTGTTTTTCCTCTTCTCTCTGTTTCAGTGTATCGGCCATATCATTGAAGGCGGACGCGAGCCTGCCGATTTCATCACTTGTCTCAACCGGCACCTTTTCGAACGCCCCTGTGGCCTCAAGTGATTTGACCCCTGCCGCAAGCTTTTTGAGCGGGCTTATTGTTCCCCTGATGATAAAACAGGAAATTATCCATCCGGCTATCAGAAGAAGCACCGGGATAATGATACTCTTCCGCACAACTTCACTCATCATCTTTTGCAATTCGTCCTTTGTCAGCACAAGCTGCACAAACCCGATGATGTCTCCCCTGGCAGTCGGCCCTTCGTTAAATAACAGGGACTGTTCCGTATATTTTTCATCGGCAACAACCGGCGCCCAGAAATCAATATTCTCACTGTGTTCAATGATAATAATAGACTCTTTATCTTTCACATCGTTCATCGCGTTTACAAGCTCATCCGGATGTTCATTAGCCGGTTCAATCAGATGCTCCTTCCCAGGTTTTGCCTGGCCCTGCAGCAGTCTGCCGTCAGATGCATAGACCTGCACAAGAATTGTCTCTTTATACTGAAGGATGCTCTCAATCGGGCCTTTCAGCAGTTCCTTATTTTCAGCAAAGACGCCGAGTCTTAAACTGTGAGCTGTAAGGCCGGCAAGCTGCCTGCCTTCGTACAGTAAATGATCTTCAAGCACGCGGCTCTGATAATAAACAAAAAACAGGGAGAAAGACACATACATGACCATAATAAATATGGTGACTATAAGCAGTATCTTTGCGCCTATACTCTCGCGCTTTGATTTCAGAAAATCCGTTAATCGCATATATTAATCCCGGTTAATTACCCTTGCCTTGTTTAGTATTTCCTTACCGATCTTAAGACCTAATTTCTTGGCTGTCCTGTCATTGATCGTTATATTTATCTTTCTCGGGTTGCTATCAGGAATTTGTCTCGCATCAGTGCCTGAAAGAATCCTGGAGATGATTTCAGCGGCCTGCACCCCCATGTCATAAGGGTCTACTTCAAGAGACATAAGTGCGCCCATTTCAAGAAACTTGCTGGAAAAAGTGATTACCGGCAGCCTGTGTTTCAGAGTGTAGAGAAAAAGTATCTCAACGGTTTCAGGCGTGATAACACTTACATCCGGCAGCATCCAGAAGGCCTTTACTTTCCCTGTCATCAGATTTAACTGATCAGAGACCTCCCTCGGATTTCTGACTTCATTCGCGGTCAGCCTGATGCCTGCTGATTCGGCCGCTGCCTTTGCCTTTTCAACAAAAACGCCCTTCTGCGCTGAACTGTAAAGGAGCCCGATATAATCTATCTCCGGAAGGGCCTGACGGATAAGGGCCAGTTGTTTGTCCGGGGGGATATCCATACTGACGCCTGAGATGTTGGATTTACCGGCAATAACGGATTTGGCATCAAGGGCCATCAGATGAACAATAGGGATGTCCTTTATTGCGCTTATTTTCTCAAGGGCGCCGCTGCCGATAGCGACAATTACGCTGGGTCTTTCTCTTCGTAGTTCTTTTACAACATCATATCCCTTTAGTTCGGAAAGGATGAATTGATTCGGGTCACAGTTGCAGGCGCTTTTCAGCCCCTTGAAGGCCTCATTATATGGGGCGATGCTGATGCTCTGGACGGAAACAACGTTGGCGGAGAATGCAAGCGAGGGAATAAAAACAAAAAACACCATAAATATGGTGCGGCAGAAATTTCTTGGTCCGGATTTCATCTTTCTGTTGTTTACAGTCCGTTCCCTGATTAATCGGTCGGGAGACAGTCTATTCTAACATTTTGACGTTCTACCGGCAGGTAACTGTCCCCGATCAATAAGTATTTAAACTACAGGAATTAATTGCAATTAATTCATTCGGCAATTATAATTATGCATTAATTTTATATTATGTTTTTTCAATAAAACACCTGTAAGAAATTATAGCTACTGAAAGGATGGGAACTTAATGCCGGGGAAAACCCTTTACCGCGGAACGTATTCACGTCATCTTGCATTTTATAAAACGTTATTCTTTTTAAGCGCCATCCTGTTTTTCCCGGCCTTTGCCTCTGCCCAGACAGAAGAGGAGATGAAGATGCTAAGGATGTATTTCAAGGAAGATGAGCTTGTTATTGCACCGACAAGGACGCCTAAACTGCTCTCACAGGTCGCCGAAAACATGAGTATAGTTACAGATGAGGAAATCGTGGCTATGAACGCGCATACACTTTCTGAAGTGCTTGAAAGGGTGACAGGTATATATATCGATTATTCGGTAAATGATTTTTTCAAAATCGGGTCTCTCTACATCCAGGGAAGCGATGCAAATGTTGACGAAAAAAGGGTGCTTGTTTTGCTGGACGGTATGCCATGGAATTTTATGTCCAATGGGACGCCTGTTACAACTACGATCCCGGTCGGCATAATCAAGCGCCTGGAGATAATAAAAGGCCCGGCTTCATCAGTATGGGGATCTTCACTTGGGGGCGTGATCAATATCGTGACAAAGGATACCACGGACACTCAAGTGCCATCCGGGATGGTAAGCGCGTCATATGGGGAAAGACATTCGCAGGACTACAACGCTGAGGTCTCCGGCAAGGCTGGGATTGTCGGGTACTATCTTTACACAGGAAGACAGGACTCCGACGGCTTCAGGTATAACAGATATTTTGAGAGAGACAGCCTTTATGGAAAGATCGATGTACAACTTCATAAGGACGTAAGATTCATGTTGACCGGTGGTTACAGCGATAATAACCTTAACATGGAAGATAGTATTAACGATGACACTCGCACACCAAGAACAGATCGTGCTTCTTTTACAACCGGAACTCTTGTCGCCTCAATTACTGATAATCTCGATATTGAAGCGTCGTTATATGAAATCAGGCAAAAGTTCGTTTTGCATATAGAGACATTATCAGGCGGGGAATTGCTCTACGAATCAAACATGACCGAAAAAAAACAGGGAGGCAGCGTCAAGCTTGTATATATTAATCATATGCATAACGCGGTCCTGGGATGGGACATCAGCCACGGCAAACTCAATCAGACAGATGATTATACCGGATACGGCCTGGGGACTTTCGAAAACCAGCCGGGTATCAGCAAATGGGCGGTATTTGTAAATGACACAATGTCCATCGGCAAGTTCGCCATTACCCCGGGACTGAGATATGACGATAACAATATCAGCGGGGACTTTACAAGCCCGAGTATCGGCGCAACTTATAAACTCGGCGAAAAAACAATTCTCAGGGCCTCTGTGGCAAAGGGTTTCAATATATCGCCGCTTTCCTATACATCCGGCGCAAGTTTGGGCTATGAGCCGAATCCTTCACTCAAGCCTGAGAAAGTTTGGTCATACCAGACAGGAGCAGAGACTTTGATATCAGAGTACTTAAACGCCAGGGTTGTCTTTTTCCAGCACAACGTGACGGATGAAATGCAAACGGAGACAAACGAGACTACCGGGAATGTCTTTCATACCAACACTGGAGAGACCCGACGTACAGGGGTGGAACTCGACATGGAAACAGTCCCTTTTTACAATGTGTCCCTGAAAGCCGGCTTCTCCTCCTTGCGGAGAAAGATTCTCACTGACACTCCTGACAAAGAAAACGTTAAGTCAATTTACGACTATAACATTACCGTTAAATACAATGACATGAAATCCCTTTCCGCACAGCTTGCAGGTAATTATACATGGTGGGACAATACTGACTACCCTGATGATAATCCAAGATACGACAAATTCATATGGGACTTGAATCTTACAAAAAAAATATTCTCTACGGACAGATTCGGCACAGAAATATTCCTCACAGCCCACAACATATTTAACAGTTCTTACTACTATTGGGATTTGAGAAAAAATCCCCGCAGGTGGGTCGAGGCAGGTGCGAGACTGGAATTTTAGCTTTTCCCCTATTGTGTTGTAGTATCCTGTCTTTGACAGGTACATTAAAGCAATGTTAAGGAGGGAAGATATGGAACGAGAGGACATCATTATACTGGATGATGGAGTTGAAATGGAGGAACTTGCAGGCTTTCCTGCATGCTGTAAACCGATGCCGTCAGCGACCAAGTAAGAATTCAGAAAATGGGGAGGGCAGAGGCTCTCCCCAATTTTTTTTGCAGTCCCTAAAAATGAAACTTTCCCATTATGTAAAAGTCTATCCATATGACGAAAAACCCGGATACATTCTTATGTACTCCACAAAAAAATCGTCAAAAATCCTTCTAAGAGAAGAGACCTTCAACTCAATCCTGAACGGCTCACTCCCCGCTAACCATTCAGTTGCCCTCTCAAAACTCGGCATGATCGTCACCGACATTGATGCTGAAAAAAATGAAATGCTCGGATTTCTCGATAAGATAAATGAGATGAACCAGACACTGAACATGACCGTTGTGATGAACCTCGACTGCAACTTTAACTGTGTATACTGCTACGAAGGAGACATGAAGGGGAAGCTTTACATGACGGATAAAACAGCCGGTCTGCTGGTTGACTTTATCAAGAACAGGTTTACCGGTAGAAAGAAGACGATAAATATCGATTTTTTCGGCGGCGAGCCCATGCTCAGCATGGACATGATCAAAGCCATCTCCGAAGAAATGAAAGCTTTTGCGAAAGACAGGGGCGTCACATATTCCTTCAGCCTCGTTACGAACGGTTCTCTCTTTAAAAGGCGTTATGCTGAAGAACTGATATCATTAGGCTTGACAGGCATCAAGACAACCATTGACGGGCCTCCGGAGATACACAACGCCACCAGGCCCTTTAAATCAGGCGCGGGCAGTTTTGACAGTATCATTGAAAATCTTAAACAGACATGCGATATCGTAAACATAATAATCGGCGGGAATTACACAAGTGACAATTATAAAAAGTTCCCCCTGCTTTTTGATTATCTCGACAAGGAAGGGCTTACGCCGGACAGGATATCCGAGGTAAGGTTCGCCCCGGTGATAAAAAATCCTGGTGGTGTCAGTTCCCTGGCAGACTATACAGACGGATTAATGTCATTAAACGAACCTTGGATGACACAGGCAGGCACTCTGTTAAGAGAGGAAGCTTTGAAAAGGGGTTACAAATCTTCAAAGGTTATGCCGTCGCCGTGTCAGATAGATGTTGATGATTATTACGTAGTGAACTATGACGGCGGCATTTATAAATGCCACTCATTCATCGGTAAAAAAGATTTCGAGATCGGAGACCTCCGAACCGGCCTAAGCGATTACCGCCATTCTCATAAACGCGACATCTGGAAAAACAGTGAGTGCAGGGAATGTGTTTACCTACCCCTATGTTTCGGAGGGTGCCAGTACATGTCATATGTTAGAGACGGAAGAGTCGATAAAATTGACTGCCGGAAACCTTACCTTGATGCCGCATTAGAGACGCTGATAAAACAGGACATCAGATATCGACCCCCGCGTAAGGATAGCCGGCAGATTCATTAAACATTTCCCCGGTCCTGAAATAAACCCTTGAATTAATCCCCATGTTCCCTAATAATAAAAACAAACAATACGTTAATGAAATGCATAAAATCCTGATCATCGACGATGACAAAGGCATGCGGGCAGTACTTTCCGATCTGGCAAGGTCCAATGGATATGAGGCCTTTTCAGCAGGCAACGGGAAAATCGCGCTTAAAGAGATCAGCACCCATTCACCGGACTTGGTCCTTCTGGACATAAGGCTTCCCGGCATAGACGGGATGACGCTTCTGGAGAGGATCAAGGAAATAGACAGGAACATGATAATCATCATGCTGACCGGTCATGGAGATATCAGGGACGCTGTAAAGGCCATGAAGCTCGGGGCCTTTGACTATATCACTAAACCCTTCGATAACGACGAGATAATCGCAGCCGTCAAAAAGGCGCTACAGACAAGACGGCCCGCCGATAATGCTCCATCCGCCGCTCTTTCCCTCAGGGAAAAAGAGGTGCTCAACTGGTTAAAAAAAGGCAAGAGCTCCTGGGAAATATCATCGATTCTGAATATCGGCGAGAGCACGGTGAACTTTCACATTACCAACATCATGCAAAAGCTGAATGCCGTCAGCAGGACCCAGGCCGTTGCGATTGCCGTTGAACAGGGGCTCGTCAATTCAGAGTAACCATCCTGATCAAGCGCTTCAGCGCTTTCTACCTCTTTTAGTTCACGCCAATAGGCGGCTCCATTAAGGTACCTATAATTTCTTACAGGTGACCCCTAATGCTGAAATCTGTTAACACATAGTACTGGCAGGTAATAAAAACTGAAAGACCGGAATTATTTTGAAGGCAATTGGCAGGAACCAAAAACCTTTTCCATCCTGTTTATGGGACATGGCTGAAGTCAGGCTCACATTTCTGTATCAAAAATCCTCATTCATTGCTTTGTCAGAAATGCAGGAGAACAGGGGAGTCAGATGAAATTCGACATTAATTCAGACATATTAAACAAGACCGATCAGTGCAGGGACAATTACTCCTGCCTGCATGGCGAAGGCAAATGCCTTTGTGAAGTTGAATCGCACTTCGACAAGAATATACTGTTTATCAAGAACCCTAAAATGATGTGCAGCTACTATATGTCTTTTGGATATTCACATATCTGTAAATGCCCGGCCAGGAGAGAAATCTATTCTCGTTATAATAAATAAATATTCCCCCTGTTCATTCCGGCCAAGTCATCCTGCCATTGCTCTCCCACGCCAACGGGAGTAATTGAACAGACCCAGCAGCAGCGCTTCGAGGAATTCTTTTAATTAAAGCTGTGCGGATATGCCCCGGAACTATAATTATGTTGACACCGCAAACATAATTGTTATAGTTTTATGTACGCATTACTTTATATGATATGGGACCGGCGCAATTGATGATATAATGAATAAGGCAATGAATTCGTTTGTTTCAGCCAGGCTGAGCAGAAGCGCTTCGAAAAATTCTTTTAATTGACCGCACTATAATTATAAAGAACAGAGTTACAATACATTGGAAAAAATAAAGCTCTTAACAACTTCAGAACACCTCTCAGCCCTCAGTAATAATAATTATTCTGCCAAACCCAATATCCTTATAGTTGAAGATGAGGCAATCATAGCGTTAGAACTGCAGAGGCAACTCGAGAAAATAGGATATCGGGTCACCTCTATAGCGGCTTCAGGCGAAGAAGCCGTTCTCATGGCGCAGGAGAGAAGTCCGGATTTAGTGCTTATGGACATCGCCCTATCAGGGAATACAAGCGGCATTGAAGCGGCAGGACAGATTCGGACAAAAGGCAGTATCCCGGTCATATATCTTACGGCACATTCAAATGAAGAGACCCTGAAGCAGGCGACACAGACAGAACCATACGGATATCTGATAAAACCCGTCGGGAACAACGAACTGCATTATGCTATCGAGATCGCCCTCATCAAACACAGGACAGACAAGAAGCTGCAGTCTGCTGTTTCAAAGGCACAGGAAGAAGAAGCCAAGACAAAAGCGATTATTGCAGGTATAGGCGATGGGGTCATCCTGCAGGATACCAATTATAAAATAAGTTATGAAAATCAGATACAGAAAAATTTGGCCGGCGACCATGTCGGCGAGTACTGCTATAAGGCATATGAAGGAAGAGATTCCATCTGTGAAGGTTGTCCTGTTGAAATGTCTTTCAACGACGGGAAAATTCACAAAACAGAAAGAAGCATAACCACTGAAAACAGGACCTTGTGCTATGAGCTGACCTCCTCTCCCCTTAGAGACCCGGGAGGGAAAATAATAGCAGCAGTCAAGGTCGTAAGGGACATCACCGAGCATAAATTAACAGAAGAAGAGCTGCTTAGGCACCGTGAAAAACTTACCGTGCTGGTGGAAGACAGGACGTCTGAACTGACATCCGCCATCGACCTTCTCCGGAATGAAATCATGGAACGCCGGAGGACTGAAGATGCCCTGAGGGCGAGTGAAAGACGGTACATGGAACTCTTCAATTACATGAGCAGCGGCATTACAGTATATGAAGCCATTGAAAATGGTGATGATTTTGTCATTAAGGATTTCAACCGGGCAGGAGAACTTATTGATAAAATAAGCAAAGAAGACATTATAGGGAAAAAAGTGACCATGGTATTCCCCGGGGTAAAGGAATCAGGGCTCTTTGACGTGTTTCTGAAAGTATGGAAGACCGGAAAAACCGAGCGTCATGCCGTATGGTATTACAATGACCCGAGGATCAGCGGCTGGAGGGACAATCATATCTACAGGTTATCAACCGGTGAACTCATTTCGGTTTATAACGATATCACGGAACAGGTAATATCAGCAGAGAGGGAATCGGCCCTTCTGCTGCAGCTGAAAACCATATTCGAGAATTTCCCTGTCGGCATTGTCTATATTGATGATTCATTCAGGATTATCAGCTCAAATAAGTTTTTCAATGACTTTACGGGATTCAGCGAAGGAGAATTGACCGGGAAAATATGTTATGACGCAGTGGGTGAATATGCTTATGATCCGGCAAAGAGGGGGCCTGAGAAAATATGCTCTTTCTGCAAAAGAGGGGAGTGTACTTCCTCTAAAAAGCCTATAACAATGGAACGGCCCATAAAAGATAAATTTATCAGGGTAACCACGATCCCTGAACTGGATGAAAATAATAATATTTACCGCTTCATGGAAATCATTG
>JAGVNU010000048.1 GCA_020053105.1 Thermodesulfovibrionia bacterium | reverse complement strand
TTTTAGCTTCAGATCATTCAGTATCTTCTTCATTCTCTCCTCGGTTACTCCGTTTTGATTTTTAACCAAACTCGTTGTAACCTATTGTAGTATAGGGCGGTTGAGTTTATAAACAGACTCTAGTTAGAGTCTGTCTATAAACTCAACCTGAAGACGTCATTCCTTCAGTAGTTGCACTTTTCCCGATGGGCCTGAAATTAGAGTAAAATAGTAAATATTAATATAATAGAAAAGCTGAAATTATTGAGTGTGAATTATTGATGCTGAAATATTTTGAAAAAATCGGCTCATATGCGCTGCATTATTTTAATGAAGCAGGCAGGATGGGTATATTTTTCTTCTACTCTGTCATAAGCATAGTGAAACCTCCCTATAAGGTATTCCCTGTTATCAAGCAGACGTATATTATCGGCACCCTATCAATCTTTGTTATCCTTTTTACCGGCGCTTTTACGGGTATGGTCCTGGGGCTGCAGGGTTATCACACCCTCAGTAAATTCGGGGCCGAGGGCCTGCTGGGCTCCGCAGTCGCCCTCAGCCTGATAAGAGAATTGGGACCTGTCCTGGCCGCGCTTATGGTGACGGGAAGGGCGGGATCGGCCATGTGCGCCGAGATCGGTGTTATGAGGATTTCCGAGCAGATCGATGCCCTTGAATGTATGGCGATTGATCCGCACAAATATATCGTGGCCCCGAAATTCATAGCAGGGGTCATCTCCATGCCGCTCCTGACAGCTATTTTTGACGTGGTAGGCATATTCGGAGGCTATCTGGTAGGCGTCGGACTTTTGGGTGCCAATGAAGGCATGTATTTTTCAAGCATGTACAAGGACGTGGAATTTAATGACGTGTATATGGGGTTCGTCAAGTCTCTCTGTTTTGGCGTGCTGATTACCTGGATATGTTCTGCGAAAGGCTTTTTTGTTCACCTCATAAGAGACGGGGGCTTCGGGGCCGAGGGTGTCAGCAGGGTGACCACTGATGCGGTAGTATTATCGTCAGTGAGTATATTGGTATTCGATTATTTTTTGACCTCGGTGCTGCTATGAATGAAAATATTATTGTCCGGCTGACCGATGTCAGAAAATCATACGGCAGACAGGAGGTCCTGAAGGGGATCAACCTCTCAATAGTCGAAGGGAAGACAACGGTCATTATCGGGGCCAGCGGAGAGGGCAAGAGTCAGATCATCAAACATATCCTGGGCCTCGTCAGACCCGACAGCGGCAGGGTGGTCGTCTACGGCAAGGAGATAAATAAAGTCAGTAAAAGAGAACTCAGGGAGATCAGGACCAATTTCGGGGTCCTGTTTCAGAATGCCGCGCTCTTTGATTCAATGACAGTATATGAGAATGTGGCCCTTCCACTGAGAGAGAGGACGAAGAAATCAGAGGACGAGATTGACACGATTGTGAACGAAAAACTTGCCTTAATGGACATCGAAGAAAGCAATGATAAATTCCCTGCGCAGCTCAGCGGGGGCATGAGAAAGAGGGTCGGTCTTGCCCGCGCCCTTGTGCTTGATCCCAAGATTGTCTTTTTTGATGAGCCGACTACGGGGCTTGATGTCGCCAAGAGCAATGAGATATACAGGGTGTTTTCAAGGACGCAGGCAAAACTCGGGTATACGTCCGTTATTGTAAGTCACGACGTGCCGAAAATATTCAAGCTTGCTGATTATGTGGCGCTACTGCATGGAGGTGTTATTCAGGGTTGTCTGACCCCTGAGGAATTTCAGCTTTCAGATGATCCGCTGATAAAAGAATTCGTGGAAACAACTATGGGGACATTATACTCAAGCGAAATGGAGGTTTGATATGAAAAATATAAATATTGAAACCGGCGTGGGGATTTTCCTGATTGTCGGCCTTGTCTGCCTTGGTTATCTTTCCGTCAAACTGGGGGACATAAACCTCTTCGGGACTAAACAGTATCCTGTTACAGCGCGCTTTTCCAATGTGTCCGGTCTGAAGGAAGGCGCCTCAGTGGAGGTTGCCGGCGTTACTGTCGGCAAGGTTTCAAAGATCAATCTGGACAACTACGAAGCAATGGTAGAGTTGTTAATTAATCCGGGAGTCAAGCTTCAGGAAGACGTTATCGCCTCTATCAGGACCCAGGGCATTATCGGCGATAAATATGTAAAGATCAAATCAGGGGGGTCTGAACAGTATATCGGCCCCAGAGGAGAAATAATGGAGACGGAATCAGCGATAGAGCTGGAGGAACTCATAAGTAAATATATTTTTGAGAAGAAGTAGTGGCATTGCGTGCCATGCCACTACGTAATAATAAAATAAAATATTCGAGAGGCGGCTATGAAAACACAGAAAGTCTTTTTGTGCATGCTTGTAACTTTATGTTGTATGAATTTGTTTTCCGCAGAGGCGGCAGTGATTGCGCCGAAGGAGGCCATCAAAACTACGGTCGACTCCGTCCTTGAAGTTTTGAGGGACAAGGGTCTATCTCTCCCTGATAAAAAAGCGGAGAGACGCGGCAGGCTGAGGACATTGATAAAAGACCGCTTCGATTTCAGCGAGATGTCCATGCGCATCCTTGGGAGGCACTGGAAGGCGAGGACCCCTGAAGAAGCCAGGGAGTTTACCGCTATTTTCTCGGATTTGCTTGTAGGGTCATATATTGGGAAGATCGAGGCCTACACAGATGAAAAGGTCATCTTCAATAAAGAAGTAATTAAAGGTGAAGGTAAATACGGGACAGTCATCACGACCATTGTTACAAAGAAGGCTGATATCCCGATTGATTACAGGGTCATGCTTAAGGACGGCAAATGGTGGGTCTATGATGTGGTTATTGAAGGAGTCAGTTTCATAAGCACATACAGAAGCCAGTACGATGAAATTATAGCCAAGGAATCCTACGCCGCATTGATACAGAAGATGAAGAAGAAACTCGATGAAGTAAACGCGCAGTAAGCGCGCTTATGCCGACAGGCTAAAACAGTCCCTCAGCCGCTGCCCGGGCGCTGTTTAACCATCCCTGTAAATCAGATGCCGGGGACACCTTCTGAACGGCCTTTATTATCTTGCCGGTCTCTACCTCCACGAGCCGCAGGTCAAGCCGCATTTGTTTCCCTATAATCTGATAGCCGCCGAAGACCATCAGCCTGGCCCCGGACAGTCTGCCGAGTCTTAAACGCGTATCTTCATCGGCCAGCGACGAGCTTCCTAGTTTGAGTTCTTCCATTGCCAGAAGGAGCCGCTGTCTTTCAACAACGGGGTGGTCCCTTCTTTTCTGCAGAGTGTCAATGACCTGTGATGAGAGCGCCTCGCCCAGGTCATCCCCTGCTGATGTGCCGGGGGTCAGGTTGTCGAAATCCCAGACTGCGACAGCGGCATTTCCCGGATACGGCGCATCAGAGGCACAGGAATTGAAAAGTAAAACAAATGCGGTCATCCAGATCAATTTCAATAAATACGTCATTTTCAAATCCTCTCCCTCACCCTGGCCCTCTCCCATCAAGGGAGAGGGGACATGGGAAGTTACCTCTTTATTTATGGATTGTCAGAGCGCTGCCTGTTCGATCTTTTCCTGGACCTTGTCGTCAGTCTTGAGAGGTCTCTCCTTGCTTATCACGCGGACATAGCACATGTCCGGTTCCACGCGCACAACTTCGACCTTTGCAACAGACTTCGGTTCGGACTTAAGGACCTTGTCCTTATATTTAATCGGCTCCTGTTCTTCGACTACATCGAATTTAGTGCCTGATACCACGCCCTGTTTTGCGCCGATATTAATGATGAATTCTTCACCGGCTTCCTTGACAACATAGCCGCGAAGAGGGTATTTCTCTATAACGGTCCGGAGAATTTCCCGGTTAAGGCGGAACAGTTCTTTGTCCAGCGATGTATCTATCTGCCTGGCAGTCACCTGGGGAATGGCCGACGTCTCTGTATCGATAAGTCTGAGATTAAGCAGTGTCCCCTGCGGCATATAAAATATAGATCCTGTCCCTATCAGTCTGGCAGCCAGCACCTTCCCGAGCCTGAGCGATGTTTCAGGGTCCGCGAGGTCCGAGGAACCGATGTTCAGTTCTTCAAGCAGAAGTTCTATCACGGCGCGTTCCACGACTTTTACCCTGCCTGAGGTATTCAGAAGGTCTGCAAGCTGGGTCATCAGCACCATGGAGAAGCCGTCCCTTTCAGCCAGTCCGCCCTTTTCCTGGATATCAACAAAGGACAGGACCATGGGGCCCGAGGTCCATGTATCTTCGGACTTGTCCAGCTTCTTTTTCTGCGCCTTGTATCTTTCGGCAAGGTCTTTTATCAACTGGTCCATACGCTTTTTGCGTTCGCTGTCTTTCTGAATGTCCAGCATCTCCTGGGCTTTCTTTACCAGCACTGCTGCAAAATTGTCCTTCTCGTTTATGGCCAGTGCCTGACGGTAGGACTCAAGGGCCTTGTCCCACTGGCCTTCCTTTTCATAGGTCAGGCCTTTGTTTGTAGTGCCCTCAATATAATAAGGGTCGATAGTCACGGCCTGATCATAAAGCGCGCGGGCCTTTTTATAGTCCCCGGAGCTTGCGTACAGACGGCCCATCTGGTTATATCTGACTGCCTCCTGGTACGGCTCAGCGGTCTTTTTGTTTACAGCCTTCCGATACTCGTCGCCTGCCGCTTTCTTTTTATTCCGGGCGTAGAGGATGTCACCCTTTATAACGTGCGGGAAGGACCTCTCAGGGGCCTTTTGTTCCAGCTCCGCGATCAGTTTGAGCGCCTTGTCGCTCTGGTCTTTTTTGGCGTACACGGCGGCCAGGCCTTCTTTGCCCAGGACCTCTCCTTCAGTCCCTGTCTGTGCAAGTGAACTGAAGACTTTCTCAGCCTCGTCAAGATTGTTTTCCTTCAGGGCTGCATAGCCTTCAACCGTTTTTGCCTTTACATTTTGAGGGTTCTTTTTAATGATATCGCTGCTAAGCGCCTTTGCGAATTCAGTGTGTTTCTGCTGCAGCTCCCTTTCAGCGACTCTGACCAGCATGGTCTCTGTGGATTTCCCTCCGCCCTGGAAATAATCCAGGACCCTGAGCCCCGGACCGATTACGCAGACAGTGGGAAGGACGGTCTGCGCGTTGTAGCGCTTACTGACATTAGAGATGTCCAGCAGGACAGGGAAATTCAGGCCCGTGTCCTTTATAAAGGCGTTGACCTTGTTCTTTGGCGAAAGGGTAATGGCCCATACGTTTAACGAGGTCCCCTTATAATTTTTTACCAGCTGGTCAAGGTTTAACAGGCCCTCCTGACTCGGCCTTGATTCAACATCAAAAAAATATAATATGAGCAGGGGATGTTTTTTCATCGCTGAAAGGTCGTAGGTTTTTCCGCCCGGATCTTTCAGGGAAAATGACTCGGCCTGCTTCCCCGCGCTTATCTGGCTGTAACAGACACCGCTGATAAGTGTGAGGCCTGTAATTACGATAATGAATAAAGTGAACGTTCTTATAATTGTTTTCATATGCATACCCTCCTTTAAAGGTTTACGCTGAATTCTCTATTTATATTTATGCTCCTTATCATTTTCTAGCCGGACGAATCCGGAACCAGCTGAACGGCAAGAGGGGTTTCCTCTTTTTCATTTAACTGCACCTGAGCGTCCCAGTCATAATGCCCGGGCGACGTCAGGCGCACCTCGTGTTTACCCGCGGCCAGTTCCAGTGTCGCCGGTGTCTTCCCTTTAAAATTACCGTCAATAAAGACCTGCGCTCCGGACGGCGTGCTTTCGACTTTCAGAACAGCAGGGCGGGCCTTATCTTCCACCAGGGAAGTTTCGGTCTTTGGACCCATTACGAAATATGAAACAAGTCCAAGCGCTGCTGCGATTATTATTGCTGCCGGGACTATCATTGTTTTACTCTTTGATCTTTTCTGTTCCTCCGGCGCGGTCACCGTTGCAGGAGCTTCTTCCCTGATGCATGCCTTCAGTGCACTGACCAGTTCATGGCCTGACCTGTAACGGTTATCGGGATTTTTCTGAAGGCACTTTGCGATGACCCCGGACAGGTTGCCTGGCATATCAGGATTACCTGCGGTCACAGGCGCGGGTTCGATTTGTGTAATTGCATTAAAGATGGCCGCAAGGTTCTGGCCGGGAAAAGGCATCTTGCCTGCGGACAATTCATACAGTATGACCCCAAGCGAGAAGATATCGGAACGGCCGTCTACCGGCCGGCTCAGCACCTGCTCCGGGGACATATAGGCAGGAGTGCCGAGGATTTCTCCGGCCTGGGTCTGTTTTTGTGCAGAGGAGTCTTCTATATGGGCGATCCCGAAGTCCGTGATCTTCAGCCTGCCGTCGGCCCTTATGAGGATATTGCTAGGCTTGATGTCCCTGTGGATTATGCCCTGCTTGTGGGCATAGTCGAGGGTGCCGGCGACAGTGCTTCCGATTTCAATGATCTCTTCAGTGGTGAATCTTTTTTCCTGGATGACCTCATTCAGCGATTCGCCTTCTATGAACTCCATCGCGATATAGACATTGCCCTGGTCCTCATCCACATTATAGACACGGATGATGTTAGGATGATCAAGCCGGCCCAGGGCCTTTGCCTCAGTGAGAAACCTCTTTACAAAGGTATCGCTTGACAGGCGGTCCTGGCGCAGGACTTTTAGCGCCACGGTCAGATCGAGATTGGGATCATGGGCCTTGTACACTACACCCATAGAACCGCGTCCTATTTCCGATATTATTTCATAGCGTCCGAATTTCATGTTTATCTTTCCTTTAGAAATTCTATCAGAGTTTCCACGGTTATTAAAAAGCCCCGCGAATTAGTCCCTCTATATCTCCCCTTCACAATACCTATGAGGTTGCCGTGAGTGTCAAACACAGGCCCTCCGCTGGTCCCGTGAGGGGTTTCCATGTCCACCTGCCTGAGGGGCATACTGTTTACCAGGACCGGCGGGCCGTTTATTATACCGGTATGAAGGCTGCTCTGGGTATTACCTGCGCAGCCGATGGAGTAAACGGTTTCTCCGGGCTCCGGAAGGTTCCTTGCGTGGGCCAGAGATATGGGAGAACTGATTCTTTCGGTGATGTCAATCAGACTCAGGTCCCTGTCAAAATCCATCCTGATTACACGCCCTTTCATTTTCTCCCCGGTGTTAAGAATAACAACAACTTCCCTCACTGTATCAAGGTCATGCGCGATAGAGACGATGAGGCCTTCCTTTCCCACAATAAAACCCGAGAACTGAATGTGCTCCTCATTGCCCCCTGCCCTGATACAGACCGTGTAATCTTTAAGGTTGATGACAGCGCCGGGTACTTCTCCGCTGACGCTGCCTTTAAGTGTATCAATAAATTTATGCAATTGCCTGATCTTGTCCGGGTCAGGCCTGCCGTCAATTGTATATCCTGCTGTTATATATGAGGCCAGAGGCGAGTAGGATTTTACAACGATGCTCCACCTCTCGCTTCCCTTAATGGCATTTATTTCAGCTCGTCCGGCTTCTGATCGTGTCCGGGTCGTTTCATACCCTGCATCCATGAGCCATCGGGTGATGACAGTCTCTGCTTCAGCTGCCGGAAGGGGGCTGTACGCAGGCGCATCCCCGGCAGAAATGTATGATGGGGAAGATGCCATTATTAAAAACAGGGCCATGCCTGCTTTTATCAGGATGCCGTGACTTCGCATAAGGTCACCGTTATATTATCGTTTCCCCCTGCCGCCTTTGCGAGCGCGATCAATCTGTCCGCCTTTTGTTCCAGTCCGGGCGAAAGCAGAAGGGCTTCCTGAATTGCTGCATCTTCCAGCATATCAGTAAGACCGTCCGAACAGAGCAGGAAAATGTCCCCGGGCCGGGTCTTTCCCCTGATGATATCAACGGCCAGGTCTTCCCTGATACCCACTGCCCTGAGAATAACATGTCTGAGAGCATGGTTCCTTGCCTCCTCCGGTTTTATAAGTCCCTTGTCGAGCTGGTCCTGAACAATCGAATGGTCTTTTGAAATCTGCCTGAGCCGGCCTTCCCGGAAAAGATACGTGCGGCTGTCCCCAACATGGCCGGCGACATATCCTTCGCTGTAAAAGGCCAGCACTTCCGCTGTGCACCCCATGCCCTTATGCCTGGGGTCATTCTGTGCCGTGCTGAGGATCATCTCATTGGACAGTTCAAATACTTCCCTCACCAGCTCGGGTAATTCTTTTTCAGACCGCGCGCTGTTTTTTGAGAAGACCTCAAGAGCGGCATCAGCGAAAATCCGGCTGGCCACTTCACCCGAAGCAGGGCCTCCCATACCGTCCGCCACGACCGCAAAGCCGAGATCGGGGCGCGCAATAAAGGTGTCTTCATTATTGGAACGCCGGAGGCCGACATCTGACTTGCCAAAAGAGATTATTTTGGACATAATCTAATATACATAAATAGTTGAAGATTAGAAATAATATTTCTTGACTCCATTAGGAGTATAAGTCATAATTCGGGCAAAAAATGAAATCCGTTCCTCTTATCGTAATACAGCTGGTCCATATCTTCGGCCCCATGAAAGGCGAGATACAGGAATTTCCCGAAGACGCTGTTCTTATCGGGCGGGACCCTGCATGCAATCTCAGGTTCCCCGCGGACATGACAATTATATCACGCAGGCATGCCCAGGTCATTAGGGAGGGGAACCAGTTTAAGCTGATTGATACAAGCTCCAACGGCACCTTTGTAAACGGCAAACGGACCAAAGAGGCTTATCTCAGAAACGGTGATGTCCTGGAATTTGCTGAAGGAGGCCCCAAGGTCAGCTTCCTGTCCGAGATGAGGGAAGTACAGTCCGCAGCCGTAGTTACGCCCCCTCCACCCCCGCAGGAACTGAGGGCAGAACCTCCGGTCCAGCCTGTCCCGGGACCCGTGCCGCCGCAGGAAATGCCAAAACCTGTTTATCAGGAAGTTGTTCAGCCAAGATATGAGCCGCCTCAGGAAGTATCTGTTCAAAAGGTAAAAGCCCCCCTTATCATCCAGTACGGGCCTACACTCCGCTCATACAGGGAACTGCCCGTTACCATAGGTAAAGGGCAGAAATGCGATTTTGTCCTGGACCATCCATCCATAAATGAGCAGCATGCCCGGATATTTTTCAGTAAGGACCAGTACTGGATAAAGGACCTCACAGGACAGCAGCCTCTCCGTATTAATAATCGCCCTGTTTCAGCGCAGTCCCCTTTAAACGTCAATGATGAGATATCCATGAGCGCTGCGGGACCTGTTTTCCGCTTTCTTGGTGAAGGCCGTCTTGCTGAAGTGGAGCAGGCTGCAGCAAAAGAGCCGATGCCTGCCCGGCAGGAAATGAAAGCAGAACTACGGGCTGTCAGCGAAGAAAAAAACTCCGGAAAAATTTTTTCCAGGTTTAAGAACTTTATAGATAAAAAATTACAGTAGCTTAAATTCAATTTAAAATTCCAAAGTTAAAATCCCAATACTCAAATCACAAATCTCAAACAAATCTCAAAATTCAATGACCGAATGTTCAAAACTGTCTGCCGTAGTTTAAAATTTGATATTTGGTATTTATTTGTAATTTGGCATTTGCTATTTGGAATTTTCTTTGTAGCTTGAAAGTTGTAATTTGGGATTTTATTTAATTTGATGTATGACATTTGTTATGCGGGGTTCACATTTTCTCAGTGACCGGTATCCTCATGATAACCGGCAGCACAGACAGCGCCTTCGGGTCCATGAGAAGTCTGCCCCCGTGATCGATCAAGATCTTGTGCGCCATATTCAGAAAGAGGCTTGTACTCCACGGCCGGTGATTTAATTCAGGATCAAACGGCTCGGACAGGCGCGCGTCTCTGTCTGCTTCTCCGAAGGTGATATCAATATCATTGCCGCTGTTAGTGATCGACACATTCAGCGCTGCGCCGTCAGGCAGGGCAAAAATGATTTCCCTGAGGACCATTGAAACAGCCTTCCTGATGAGCACGGCGTCAACAGGGACCATTACATGAGGAGTCGTCACAGAGAGGGAAGGGCGGACGGATTTTTTCAGCCATTCCTCATTATGCGCGTCGATTTCCTCCTGCACAAGACGGTCAATCCTGTGCAGTGCTTTAACTGGAGGAGGGATTCTCACAAAACCGTCTACTTCCTTCAGGACTTTCTCTACCCTGTTAACTGACATCATAATGGCGCTGAAGGAATCATTGTTGCCTGATGATTCGGTACGGGCCATTTTTCTCACCAGCCCGCCTATTACCATCATGGGGTTTCTTATCTCGTGCGCCATTGCATGTGCGAGACGGACAAAGGCCGCGGTCCGCTCTGTCTCAATCAGCTTTTCCTCGGTAGCCTTGAGTGTTTCGACTGTATTGGCATAACGGTTTTTATGCTCCGACCACAGACGGGCGTTTTCAATAAGCGGGGCCAGGATGAAGCCGATGCTCCTGAGAAACTGAAGGTCTTCCTGACTGTAGGCGCCGGGGACATTGCGGTCCAGATATATCAGGCCGTAGATTTGACTATGGTAAATGAGCGGAACACATAATGCGGACCTGACCTTCAATGCCATTATACTTTCCTTTGCACTGAAGGCATCATCGCTCAGGGCGTCTTCCAGTATAAATGATTCACCGTTCTGGAGAAGCCTGTCAATAATGCTCCTGCTTACAGGGACCGTTTCATCGCCGGAACACAGACATATTGGTTTAAGCGTACCGTCTTCCTGGAATGAGGCTATATAGCCGCGGTCCTGCCTGAAGATTTCCTTAAACCTTAAAAATATCCTCTCTCCAAGGTCCCCGATATCCCGGGAAGAGGCGAATTCGTCTGTTATTTCATAAATCACTTTGAGCCGCTCATGGTCAAGGCTTCTCTTTTCGGTTGGCTGAAGTGAATGGAGGATGACCGTCTGCCGCGAAATGTCTTCTTCTGATTCAGATATGAGAAACTTTGTGTTGCCTAACTGAAACGAGTCCCCGGTCTTAAGGACAGCTTTGTTCCTGATCTTTTTATCAGCCACATAAACCCCGTTTGCGCTTTTAAGGTCTTCGATCCATATGCGGCTGTCATCAGTTTCCGCTATAAGCGCGTGCTTGTGCGATATGCTCATGTCAGGGAGCGACAGGTCGGCTTCATTCCCCCGGCCCAGGATGCAGGGGAGGGTAACGGTGTATTTTTCTCCGGAGCTGAGTTCCTGAAGGATTATTTCTCTTCCCATAATGTTTACCGGGTTTTGATCAGTAACTGTTTATATGACAATTATATAACAGAAATAGTTATTCTCCGGATGCATTGACTGACGTTAAATTAAACATGAGGGGATATTCCATGGTTTCTTCTATGACAATCTGCCTCCCGGCATCCCGGTATCCTGCCATGCTTAGCCGTATCCGGTGTTTTCCTGTGGAAATCATAAGAGTCAACGGGGTCTTGCCTTTAACACTGTCATCGATATAGACACTAGCCCCCTGCGGGGTGGACCTCAGCGTAAGCGGTACGAGCATTGACGCGGGCTTCGTAGCCGTCCGAAGGGGCGCCTGCTTTTTTACCTCTGTTCCGCGTGGATAGGCCGGTTGCCTCTGTTCGTGTACGGCTGAGGGAGGCGGCGCCATTTCTTTCTTAACGATTGTCTCTTCTGCCGGCTTCCTGTTTATAGCGCTTTCAGGAGCGGGCACGGTAAGGGTCTTGTCCTGCTTTGGTCCAAGTACGGGAACAGTGGACATCTCTTTCGGCGGAAGCGCATTTTGCTGTTTGACCGCCCGGCGCTGTCCCGGTTCCTTCATGTGGGAGTATAAATAATAAATCCCGACAGCAAGGATTGCCACTGCAATTGTCACGGCGATTGGCATACCATAGTTTTTCTTTTTCTCGGCGGCCGGTATGTTTATATTAGCCGGCGGTTCAGTTTTGCGCGCACACTCCCTTAACGCTTCCGCCAGTTCCCGGCCGGTCTGGAATCGTTTCTCCGGCCCTTTCTGTAATGCCTTCATGATCAGAGCGGAAAGTTTTTTGGGCACAAGAGACGAAGTGATAAAAGGTTCAGGAGGGGTGACCCGTATAATATCGTTAAACATGCTGGCCAGTGTATTCCCCTTTCCGCCGAAAGGTCTGGCCCCGGTAGTCATTTCATAGAGTATGACCCCAAGGGAAAAAATGTCGGAGCGTCCGTCAACCTGCTGTCCCGATACCTGTTCAGGGGACATATATGCAGGGGTGCCCAGTATCTCGCCTGCCTGGGTATGCAAAGTGGCCGTGGAATCTTCGATGCGTGCGATGCCGAAGTCTGTGATCCTGATACGGCCGTCCGGGGCAATGATGATATTGCTCGGTTTGATGTCCCGGTGAATGACCCCCTTGCTGTGCGCATAATCCAGCGTCTCTGCTATCTGTACGCCGATCTCCATCACCTCTTTCGGGGCAGGATGTTTTTCCAGGAGGATATCGGAAAGGGACTTTCCTTCGAGAAATTCCATCGCGATATAGACATTCCCCTGTTCCTCTCCCACATCATAAATTGTCACAATATTGGGATGAGAGAGGCGGCCGATGACTTTCGCCTCTTTCAGGAATCGCTTTACGAAGGCATCAGTAGAGACGCGGTCCTGCCGCAGTACCTTAAGGGCCACCATCCGGTCAATCTGGGGGTCCCGTGCCTGGTAGACCACCCCCATGGAGCCGCGCCCGACTTCCCTGAGTATCTGATACCTGCCGTAATTCACTCTACGCACTTATTGAACTTGAACTCAACGCGGCGGTCGATCTCATCTGTAATATCATCCGTTCCTGTGCCGACAATATTTTCCCTGAAGCCGCGCCCCGATGTTTCAGCCTTGTCGGTTATATCGGGGACATGGGAGGCCATTTCTTTCAGGATCCATATGGACCGCTGCATGGACAGCGTGTCATTGTAGGCCTCCTTGCCGGACCTGCTGCTGTGGCCGATGATCTCAATTCTGCAGGCAGACACTGCGGCCACGAGTTTCGCTATCTGTCTTATATAAATACTGTAAATACGCGCCTTGCTTTCTATAGGCAATAAGGAATTTGGACTAAATGTTATCTTGCTGGCTAACTCGCCTGTTTCTGCAATGCTGGCCCGAATGAGTTTTGAATATACGGTTTCAGCCCGGTCCCACTCTCCCTGCTTCAGGAGATTTGTAAATTGACCGTTCAGCGCCTCAAGCTGCAGCCCGCTCTGGCTGCTTGCCGCCTGATCATAGTATGAAAGTGATTTTTTGTATTCTTTCTGCTCATACAGCATATCGCCCTTGACCTGCATGGACTTAATCATGAGTCTGTCGTGATAACCTTTTTCAACGGTTTCGTCAGGGGCCTTTTTCACGGAAGAGGCGAGCTCCTCGTAGTTTTTCCCTTTCAGGAAAACCGGGCTGTCTTTATAAATGTCCATCGGGGTTGTGTCAAACCTGTTGACCCGGACGGAAGACGATGCAAGCACCTTCCCGGAAGTTTTCTCAAATACAGCGCCGTAGACCTTATATCTGTGCCCCTGCCCGGTCTGCTCCTTCTCGACGGTGACCATGCCGTTCAGCACGTATTCGGAGACCTCCAGGTTGTCGGGGTCCATCGCCCCTGTTATCTCGAAGCGCTTTTTTATCTCTTCCGACATTATGGCGGTTATCCTGGCATTGGCCTTCACAGGGTAGCCTGATTCGACGTCAATGAAGGGGTCTATAACTATTTTTTTCAACTGCTTCTGTCTGGTAACCGGGTTGATAATGACCTTGTTCAGCATATTGCCGACGCTGGATTTTTCAAGCTGCTCTCCAAGACTGGAAGCCAGCGCCTTTATCCCTTCCTCAAAC
>JAGVNU010000081.1 GCA_020053105.1 Thermodesulfovibrionia bacterium | reverse complement strand
GTTACCGTATAAACAACGTTAACGGCATTGTCAGTAGTTGCTATTGAAGTCAGGTCAACAGGATTGCCTGCAAGTTCCTGCCCCGGCATTATCGACAGAATACCCTCACTCGTAATTCCGGACAGGGCGCTCTCAATTACCCTTGCAACGACGGTATTGTCAATAAAGTCTCCCCGGACCTGATCACTGCCGACTATGCAATTTTCAAACAGGCCGGAACCGACACCACTTGTATAAAGGGGAATCAGTAAGTTTGCGTGTCCCCCTGTATTCCACGCCCAATATACGGTCTCGTCACTGTCAATTGTTCCAAAGTTATGCCAGTCATTCCAGCTGGCACGACGGCCCCCGCTGTTGCTGTAGATCTTCTCGATGGACAGAGTTTGACTGTTTACCGGACCGATAGGCTGGTTTGGAAACCGGCCGGGCCCGGCAGTCAAATAACCCGTCTCGTGATCTCCGGTAACGATTAACAGGGTATTGTTCCAGTTACTGTCATTTGACGGGTCTTCAATCCAGTCAATGACCGTTTGAACAGCCTCGCTGAAATCAATCATCTCGCCCACCGCATAATCCATATTGTTCGAGTGCCCGGCCCAGTCAACAGCTCCGCCTTCGATCATAAGAACAAATCCGTCAGGGTTTTTACTGAGCGTTGTCAAAGCCGCCTCAGTGCTTTCAGAAAGCGTGGGATTCTCCGGGTCATAACCCGAACCATCAGCTTTACGGTATGTCTGATCAAAGAGCCCCGCTAGTTTCGACACATACGGGTCAACAGCAGCCTGCATAAGTGATACGCCGGCGTACTGACCGGCCTGACGCTCGACAAGATAATGCTTTGCCGTATCGCGGTACGGGTCTCCCAGCGAACCTTTTTCAGCCCTGAGTTTCACCTTTGCATCATTGCTGACATAACTGTCTCTTCCGTCTCCTATGAGAACATCAACTACCGGTAAGGTGGGCCCGTGCCCCCCGCCATAGTGAAGCTCAGAAGATGCCCCGGTAGTATTAGGGTCTCCAAAAAAACCTTCATCTCCTATAGCATAATAATTTGCGCGGCTGTCATTATGGGCCACCATGGCGCCAGGACTTGCATCAGTCACCGGTACGGGAGTAATGGCTCCGACTCCGGCTCCATATGTCTTTGCTATCTCACCGATGGTGAAGAGCCGGTCAACGCCATTGTAAGATACACTGATCCTGCTATTTTGTGTTTTGACGCCTGAATAAAGGGCAGTCGACGCGGCTGCGCTGTCCGTGACACAGTTAAGCACATAATTGAAATTGCCCCAGGCCTGGGCTGTATTATAATCGCATCCATAGGGGTATGTTGTCATCCAGTGTTTGGTCCACAGGGGATCTGTCTGATACAAGGGAACGGACCCCGTATACATATTCGCCGCATCGATCTTGGTTTGTCCCCAGCCATCGGCAATCATCAGGATTACATATTTCGCATAAGGTGGGCTCTGCCCGTATGCAGAAGCTATGCCGCATATAAGTGACAGGACCGCAAAGAACAAACAGAAAGCAAGAGCAATATAACGAATCCTTTGTGCTGCCATATTCTTTTTATTTGAGATGTTATTGATCATCGATTAAGACCTCGCCTATCAGTCCTCATAAACCGTGAATGACGGGGTAAAGGAGAAATTATCACTGTGCAAATCATCATTAGTGCATTGAACGGCAAGGACGTTTCTGCCGCCGGGCAGCATATCGGCAAAGCCGCTGATATCCAGCTCTTCATTTACAGGCCCGCTGTTGGCAATCACCTCTATACCATTTATAAAGGCAGCAAAAGGACCGTCACAATCGATACGCAATTTCATTGCTTTCACTGTTAGAGGATTATTTAAATGAAACTCACGCCGGGCATAAACCGTCTGATAGATGCCTTTCATGTCATCCAGTAATGTCCCGACCTGGCCTGTTCCATATCCAATCCCGGTCCGTCCTTTCTGCCAGCCTGAAACATCATGGTTCAGATAGCTCCATTTGGAAGGCGGTAGTTCTGTTCCTTTAAAGAAATGCCATTCATCCCCCTCAGATATCGTTGATGCTCCCTCTGCTGCATCCGCATAAATCCAGCCGATACAAAGCAGCGCTGTTACGCACATAACAGACCTCAGGATTCCATGGATCTTCAGACCCATATAATCTTTCGTTTTATATGTGACGAGTTGATACCCGGAGCGGCCATGCTGCTTCAATCTATTTTCTCTCATAACTTCTCCATGAGGTTTTTATTGTTTAATATTTAGGTCTCCCTGCTCATAATAAAAGCGATTATATCGCACTATTTTGTGACCTGCAATAATCAATCATGATGAATGACGATAACTAACTGAATTCATTATTAAAAAAATAACCTGAAAGGAATGCCGCCACCGTTGCAGAATAATCTCAATAACATTCGGCGCAATCCAATCGGAATCGGTCTTATTGTTAAAGAGTCTTTCCTTGAGGTATAATTTTTCACAACATTGCATGGAGAAATGAAATCATGAAAATAGGCTTTATAGGCGGCGGAAATATGGCAGAGGCCATTATAAAAGGGATCGTCAGCAGGGGCGAGGCGACCTCGTCCGTGCGTAAAGGACTACTTGTATCCGAGCCCAGAGAGGACAGACGGCAGTATCTTGAGAAGACCTATGAAATAGAGACAACTGCCTCCAATAAACAAATAGTCACATCTTGCGATATAATAATTCTGGCTGTCAAACCGCAGAATATGGATTCTGTAGTTGATGAAATCAGCGAAGCGGTCACCGCTGATAAGTCTGTTGTTTCAATCGCAGCCGGCATCACTCTGGCATATCTGTCGTCAAGGTTGAAGACTAAAAAACTGGTCCGGGTCATGCCGAATACCCCTGCTCTGGTCCAGAAGGGTATGACCGTCATGTCTCTGTGTGAATGTTTTTCCGACAGGGACATTGATGTTGTAAGGGAAATCTTTATGTCGATTGGAGAAGTTTTAACTCTACCCGAAAAATACATGAACGCAGTGACCGCGGTTTCCGGGAGCGGGCCTGCATTTATCTCATTCTTCATTGAAGCAATGATTGAAGGCGGGATAAAGACAGGGCTTAACAAGGATGATGCCTTCACACTTGCAGTACAGACCGCTGTCGGCACAGCGCAATTACTTGACTCCGGCATGAGTCCCTCTAACCTGAGAGAGATGGTCACATCTCCAGGGGGCACTACAGCCGCAGGGCTCAGGGCCTTTGAGGAAAAAGGATTCAAAGATACCGTTTCATTCGCCATTGAAGCTGCCAAAAACAGGGCGGATGAGCTGGGAAAAGGGAGGGGTTAATGTTCGTTTTCGGCAATCTTTTTCACGCAGTCGCATATATCCTTGATACTCTCTTGTCAATTTATATGTGGATTATAATTATTTCCGCTCTCATAAGCTGGGTGAATCCTGACCCTTATAATCCGATTGTGAGGTTCCTGCATTCAGTCACCGATCCGGTGTTAAGGCCCATCAGACGAAAGCTCGGCTTCTCTATGGGAATTGATATATCGCCTATGATAGTAATCCTTGCAATAATGTTTGTAAGATATTTCATAGTGGCATCCATATTTGATATGGGAGCGAGGATGAAGTGACAAGAGGATAAAGAACAAATTACAATCTCCAAATAACAAACAAATTCCAAGCACCAATTCCAATCGCACGATTTGAAGCTTAGGTCATTGAGATTTGGCATTTATTTGTAATTTGAGTTTTGAATATTGGAATTTATTATCATCGATCAGAAGGGATTAATATAAAACTAGAAACAATATTTAATATAATTAATAGGGGGTAGTAAATGAGAATTACGCCGCTTGATATTCAGCAGAAACAGTTCGCAACCCGGTTCAGGGGCTTTGACATGGAGGAAGTCGATTCCTTTCTTGAACTTATAAGAGAGGAAATGGAGGAACTTCTCCGGGAAAACGCCAACCTGAGAGAAGAGGCCAGACGGTTTGAAAAACAGTTAAAGGAATACAAGAACATTGAGGTCACTCTCAGAGACACCCTCGTAAAAACACAGGAAATGGTAGAGGAATATAAATCAACGGCGATAAAGGACGCTGAGCTTATTAAGAAGGAAGCTGAATTAAAGGCCGATGAGATTGTCAAAGGCGCCCAGGAAAGGGTCGTGAAAATTCACGAAGACATAACCGATTTAAAAGGTATCAGAAGGCACTTCAAGGAAGAGGTCAGAAGACTTATCGAAAGCCATCTAGGCATGCTGGAATTTGACAAGGAACGCGAGAAAGAAATCCCGGATGAAGTATAAAACACTAAAAGGCCTGCAGGACATCCTCCCTTCGGAGATCGCCGTATGGCATCACATCGAAAGCAAGGCAAGAGACATCTTCCGTAACTACGGCTATAAGGAGATCAGACTGCCCATCCTCGAATCGACCGATGTTTTTATCAGAAGCATCGGAGAGACCTCAGATATCGTGGAGAAGGAGATGTATACATTCCAGGACAAGGGAGGCCGAAGTGTCACCCTCAGACCTGAGGGGACCGCCTCCTTTGTAAGGGCATACGTAGAACACCATCTTTATAATGATCCTGCACCGCAGAAATTCTACTATATGGGTCCCATGTTCCGGTATGAAAGGCCCCAGGCCTTCAGATACAGGCAGTTTTATCAGATCGGCGCCGAGGCCATGGGTGTTGATGATCCCAAACTCGATGCAGAAATCATCGCCATGCTCTCAAAAATATTAGGCAGTATCGGACTTGCCGGACTTAATTTTGAAGTCACCTCAATAGGATGCAAAAAATGCCGGCCTGACTACAGAACAGCGCTGAAAACTTTTCTGGGCAGTAAATTAGATAAATTCTGCGGCGACTGTCAAAGGAGATATGATGCAAATCCTTTAAGAATACTTGACTGCAAGGTGCCGGCCTGTATTGAATCCAGAAAGGGCTCACCGCCCGTACTGGATTATTTATGCGGAGAGTGTAAAGACCATTTTGAAAGCCTGAGGGGCAATCTCGAACTTCTGAAAGTGCCGCACACTGTTAATCCCAATCTGGTCAGGGGACTTGACTACTATACAAAAACCGCGTTTGAGGTGAGCAGTGAAAATCTCGGCAGTCAGAGCGCAGTTGCCGCCGGTGGAAGATACGACAGCATGGTCGATGAGTTCGGAGGCCCCCCTACCCCCGGTATCGGTTTTGCCATGGGAATGGAAAGGATTATACCCCTTATTAAAGATTCGGTGAGTGGGGCCGCCGGGCCGGACCTCTTTTTTTGTCCCCTCGGAGCCGCTGCAGCTGACAAGGCGTTTTTATTGACAGAACAATTACGGACAGAGGGGCGGTGGGTCGAGATGAATCATGAAGGCACATCTGTCCGCAGCCAGATGCGCAAGGCCAACCGAATCGGGGCCAGAAATGTTATTGTCATCGGCGAAGAGGAACTGAGGAATAATAAGATCGTATTAAAGAACATGCTGAGTAAGGAAGAAATCAGCGCTGCTCTTGAGGCAAAGGAACTTTTAAATTTAATCAGCAGCAGAAAATAATCCTCTCGTAATTACAAATGACCGCTTTGATACATGATTGCACAGGGGCCATCCTCGCCGGCGGTGAAAACACTCGAATGCCTTTGTTAAAGTCTTTCATAGAAGTAAGTGGGCAAAAGATCATTGAAAGAAATATCGGGATCACGAGACGGCTTTTTAAAGAAAATTTCATTGTAACAAACGACCCGGAATATTATTCCAGCCTCGGCATACGCCTGATGGGTGATGTATATGATGTACGCGGGCCTATAACAGGAATCTTCACGGCACTGTTAAATGCATCAAACAACTGGGTGTTCATATCTGCCTGTGACATGCCTTTTATAAATAAGGACCTCATTGTGTATATGGCCATGAAAAGGGGCAAGAAAGATGCCGTAGTGCCTGTTTTAGACGGGGACCCTGAACCTCTTTTCGCTTTTTATTCCAGGCTCCTCCTGGACAAGATGGAAAAGGCCGTCCTGACGGGCAGGAAAAGTTTGAGAGACTTTTTGAGAAATAAAAGAGTAGAATATATAACTATAAAGGAAATAGAAAAGATAGATACTCACGCGGCATCTTTTGTTAATCTGAATTCTCCTGAAGATATTGATCGTTATTTACAGCGGAAGGATATACTAAGATTCAAAAGAAAAGTTAAAAGGGGGTCAATATGTTTGGTTTAGGCGCAACAGAGCTGATTATCATTTTAGTAATAGTAATTATTCTCTTTGGGGGATCAAAACTGCCGGAGATAGGCAGAGGGATAGGAGAGGCCATAAAGAATTTCAAAAAATCCACATCAGATACACCCGAGATTGACGTGACCCCCAAAGACAAATCCAAAGACTCAGAAGCAACCAAGGACAACAAGTCATAAGTGGACGTGCAGAAGGCCTTTGCTGAAATCAACCTCAACGCCCTCTCGAACAACCTGAACGTTGTCAGGGAAAAAACAGGGAACAAAAGGATCATCGCTGTAATTAAGGCCAATGCTTATGGACATGGCTCTGTATCAGTAGCCGGCCATCTCATAAAAAAAGGCGTCTCAAAACTCGGCGTAGCCTATACGAACGAAGCCATAACTCTCCGGGAAGCCGGAATTACCGCCCCTATCCTGGTATTTTTCGACAGAGACAATATTGATACCTGCTTTAAGTACAACCTGACCCCCACGGTTTTTGATCTTGACACAGCCAAAAGATTATCCTCGAAAGCTTATAGACTAAAGCAGCAATTGCCTGTACATATTAAAGTCGATACCGGCATGGGCCGTTTCGGGTTGAATATCGATAAGGCGCCGGCGGAGATTATGAAAATATCTTCCCTGAAAAATATAAAACTTGAGGGGCTCATGAGCCACTTTTCAGAGGCCGACCTACAGGACAAGGAATTCGTCAATTTACAGCTGAAAAACTTTAAGTCCCTGGTAAAAACGCTGAAACAAAATAAAATCCATTTCGAGTTTCTTCATATGGCCAACAGCGCCGCAGTATTAACTATGCCTGATGCGCACCTGAACACGGTGCGGCCCGGCATTATGCTCTACGGCTATGGCTGCTGTGAAAGTGAAAAATTAAGGCCTGTCATGAGTATTAAGAGCAGGATAGCCTTCCTGAAAAATGTCCCTGCAGGGACGCCGATAAGTTATAGCAGGACCTTTGTCACAAAAAGGAAAAGCACAATAGCGGCAATCCCTGTCGGCTACGCTGACGGATATAACAGAAAACTTTCAAATCAGGGGGAAGTGCTCATAAACGGCAAACGGGCGCCGGTAGTGGGAAGAGTCTGCATGGACACAACCATGGTCGATGTCACGGATATTCCGGATGTAAATTATAAGACTGAAGTTGTGATTATGGGGCGTCAGGGCAGGGAACAGATCACTGCAGATGACATTGCAAATATAACAGGGACTATTCCGTACGAGGTGCTTACTTCGATTGGACAGAGAATTAAAAGGATCTACAGGTAGATTTATCTGCTGCCTTTGTCACTTATAAAACTGATGCAATATCCTTATTGAGTTTTTTGACCAGGGTTATCTTTGATCCGTTTTTTACTTCTTCTACCCTGATGTCATCAATATACTGTCTTATATGTCTCATTACACTTTCTGTAAATATCAGGTCCGTCTGGGAAGTCAGTATTTCCACGGAAAACACATTGTCCCTCAGAAAAAATTTCAGTTTGAAATTTTCCCCTGAGGAGCCGTTCTTCGCCAGAACAGCGGAGAACAGATCAATCAGGGACACCTGCAATTGGCCGGTAGCATCCGGCGGCATCTTGTAATACCTGGCGACCTGTTCAAGCGATTTGACGGCCACAAGCTCGGCCTTGGGGGTTGCAGGAATGACAAGGTCAAAAGCCGGGGTCTTATCCAGAGTCACCGGCTGACGTGTGTCTCCGGAGAGAACGTCTTTAACCTTGGCCCATGGCTCTCTTGCTATCTCCTTGTGATAAAGACCCTTGATCAGGTCAATTAATATCAGGTCGTCGATCAATTCAAGTGTACTGAATCCTGTCTCGACAATTCCTGCGGTGTGAAAGAGCCCCAGTATGTAATCAATATCATCCTGTTTAATAGAAAGGGCTGCCGAAAGACTTGATACATCATCGGTGCCGTGTTCACACAGGTTGTACAGTAAAGCCAGAGACGATTTTCTTAATTCAAACCGCTGGATGTATGACTTTAATATTGAAGTCCAGTAAGTATAAATCTTGCCTTTAGTTATCTCCCTGATATATATTTCCCGGAAATCATCTTGTGAAAATGATTTTGCCGTCTGACGCGCCGCCTGTACAAAACTCTTGATATAAAATGGATTGCCGCCGAACAGATCGAGAAATTCAGTCATGTCTGCATCACAATTTAATGTATATTTTTCACAGAGCGAACGGAACAACCCTAAAGAGTCATGCCTGTTAAGACCTCCCAGATTTATTATTTCGAGGTGCTCACCAAAGGACGTCTCTTCAAAAAACATCTTGTGAAGCTCTGCCTTAAATCCCGCAATAATATGGGGTGAAAAGCGGAACTTAATCGGATTCTCAAAAAGCATCCACAAATCCTTATCATAGCCGAGGCCGCTGAGTTCAGACAATTTTCTGATCTTGTGGAAATCATCTATCATCACAACAACCGGCATGCCCGTATGCCGGTAACTATAATAGGGCAAGGATATTACATAAGAAAACAATTTAAGAAGGTCGCCGTCTTCCCTTAGCTGGGAGTAGCTGGCAATGATATTTGAAATCCAAGGCGCATCTGACTTGGTTGCAATGTCCCTTAAATCATCCAGCGAATAGATCCCTGTATTTATTAAGGATGGATCTTTTCTGATAAAAGCCAGATATTGAAGGATAAAACTGGAGATGTAGTCCCTTGAAAAATTTTCTACTGAAGCAAACGCTGTTTTTATCGTATAGAAAAAAGGGACGGTATTGGTCCGGGAATTAAAAAGCTCACTATAGAGATGCCTTAGAAGTTCTGTCTTGCCTGTCCCTCTTTTTCCGAGCAGGATAATACTGCCCGCATCGCCTGAACCGGCCTGCGAGGCAACATTTGCAAGAATATTGATCTCGCTGTCTCTTCCGATAAAATGTTTTGAAGTAAATTCTTTTAAAGGCATAATAGATTAATCAATTGTAAATTGATAATTAATATTTGACAATCACTACAGATAAACTACCCTGTTCCCCCCACCCTTCTTGGCAAGATAAAGGGCCTGGTCGGTTTTTTCTATAAGCTCCATAATTGATGACGCATCATCAGGAAAGGTCGCCAGCCCAACACTTATTGACAGTGGCATCTCGATATTGTGTTCACTTAACGACTTGTCGATTTTTTCCTTCAGCCTGTTGGAAATCTGTATGGCGTCGATCTTTGGAGTCTGCGGGAATATCGTTACAAATTCATCACCGCCGAACCTTGCCGCAATATCGATGGTCCTGAGAGATTTCTCCATTACGTGTGCAAGGTTTTTCAGGAGATTGTCCCCGGCAATATGGCCAAATGTATCATTGTACTCCTTGAACTTATCCAGATCCAGCATCATAAAGCTGAAAGGATGTTTATATCTGTTGTAACGCGTAATCTCCTCGGAAAGCCTCCGGTTAAGATAACGGCGGTTATATATGCCGGTCAAATGGTCTGTTATGGAAAGTTTCTGAAGCTTCTCCGTCTGCTTAAATAAAATGCTCCGCTCAATGGCAATCGCGACATTGCTTACGAAAGATTCAAGCAGGTTCAAATCCTCCGCATTAAATACGCCGCCTTTGGTTTTATCGGACAGGTTAAGAACCCCGGCCAGTCTGTCTTCTATCTTTATGGGAACGCTCACAAATGATTTTGTCCTGTAGCGGGGCCTGTTCACTTTTCTGAACCTCGGATCTTTTTCGATATCTTCCACAAGGAGGGAGCCGCCCCTCTCAAGCACCATGCCGGAGATGCCTTCATCTTTTTTAAATCTCATCTGTTCCTGGACCATATCATCGGCGCTTTTTCTGGCCTCTACAACTAACTCGGATGTTTCATTGTCCAATATCATCAGTGAACCCTGCTCCGCGTTAATAAGCTGCAGAGATTTTTCAAGCAGTGTGTTGAAAAGTCTCTCCTTGTCCAGGATGGAAACAATAGATTTCGTTATGTCAGACAGATAGGTCAATTTTTCATCCGCCTTCCTGTTTTTAGCGACCGCCTGGCGGAGGTTTTGGTATTCAAGATTAAGCTGCACATATTCCCTGAATGAATTCAGAATCTTCTTGTCTTCATGGGAGAATTCCCTGTCAAAGATTCCAACGACCGCGTCAATCTCATCGCCCAGGAATACAGGGAGGAAATAGGCTGATTCCATTTCCTTTAATTGACCGGCAGCCAATACCTCCCCAGAGTCTTCAATAAAAACAGCCGCCCTGGTGTCCTTCATTTTCCTGATAACCGGATTATTTATATCGAGGGTCAAGTCGGAGATTATACTTTTATGTTTCCCCGTGCTATATGTCGTTTTATAGCCAGCCGCATCTTCACTTAATGCCATTACAGCTGCTGATGATTTACCGAACACAAACTCAATTGCATCTATAACATATCTGTACATAAGCTGCTGATTTTTCGATAACGTCCCGAAGGCCTGGCTGTCAAAGAGAGACGTCATACGCAGAAACCTTTCTTCAAGTTTGTATTTTGCCTCAACATTGCCCAGCTGCCTGTCTATTGACAGATAAATGTAATTTGATATGTCCTGTATTGCGTCTTTATCGAGAAAATCGAAAGGTGCGGTAATCGGAAGCTCGGGCAAATTATTTTCCCTCACTATCTTTAGAAAATCCAGGAGGTCCTCATAGGCGGCAAATCCCGCCCTTCCAATTATAAATACCGTCTCGTTAAACCTCTCAACAGGGAAGGAAAAACATGTCAGTCCCGCCTGACATTTGAAAATCTTATGTTTATCAGATTTCAAAAAACTGTGACAGGAGTTTGGACAGTCAAGGCTGACTGACTGTGCTGACCTGCTGTATTTGCAGAAGGGATTTTCATTGGCAAGAAATAACTGAACGCCATCCGCATCATAACCGCACAACTCTACATCCAATGTTTTAGATAGCTCATGGAAATACTCTGTCCACTTATTTGAAGATAAAAGTATCTCAAACGTCTGTTCATCGCTATATTCGTCTGACCCTGATGAATAGCCATTACTATCGTTATCTTTAGCTGGCATATCTTTCCCTAATTTGGATTTAATTACAGCATCATATGCATCAAGAAGATTGGACAATCGTTCCCTGCCCTCCCACATTGCAAGAATTTAACCAAAATGGTAACTCCTTGAAATTATTAGATTTTACCCATAACGCTAGCCCATTTATGTAAACGAACCCGACACATCAACCCTATTCCATGAAGCATTACTGAAATTCTATTATAAATTCAAATAGTTATCCAGCGTAAAACTGCTTTACAATATTTTTTCGCGAAGGATCAGCAGGAAGAAAAACCGTTAATGAAAGAATAAAATATTGATTTTGAGGATAGCATTTTTCAAAAAAATTAATCAAGGAAAAATAAATTATCCAATTCTACCTCCCGGTAAGCTTGAAAGGATCAAGCAACTGACTTGATTCTGAATTAGTTAAAATCCCTTTTTCAACAGCGACCTGCTTTACGGATTTCCCCGATTTATAAGCCTCCTTGGAAACTTCGGCTGCAGAAGAATATCCCACAATAGGATTCAACGCTGTTGCCATGGCCAGTGTTGCATCAGCATAATAATTACACTTTTGTGCATCTGCCTCTATTCCATAAACACATTTTCGTGTAAATACATTAATGCCATTTGACAATATCTCAATAGAAAAAAGCAGATTATGAGCAATCACCGGCATCATGACATTAAGCTCAAGCTGTGATGCCTGAACCGAGTAAGATACCGCTGTATCATTCCCCATAACCTGAAAACAAACCATGTTCAGCATTTCCGCCATTGCCGGGTTCACCTTGCCGGGCATTATGGATGATCCGGGCTGCACCGCAGGAAGCCGGATCTCTGCAAAACCCGTACGGGGACCTGAACCCAGCAAACGGATATCATTAGCAATTTTGGTAATTGTAACTGCTGCTCCCCTCAGCGATGCGCTCAGTTCAAGGGCCGGGTAAACATTCTGAATCCCCTCAAATAAATTCTTGCTGCCTTTAAAATTGATCCCGGTTATTTTTTTTATCTCATTTATAACACACCTTTTAAATCTTGGATGTGCGTTTATTCCCGTGCCCAGCGCATTGCCTCCAATAGGCAAGTTCAATAAAGACTTCGAGGCATTTTGCAGACGGAGCATATCATTCTGTACTGACTCCGCATAACCGCCGAACTCCTGTCCCAGCCTTATCGGTACGGCATCCTGCAAGTGTGTTCTGCCGGCTTTAACAATTTTATCGAATTCCCTGGATTTGGTCATGAGCGCACCTTTTAACGTCTTCAGAGCAGGGACCAGGTCATCCATTAGAGCCTCAAATGAGGAAATGTAAATCGAAGTCGGGATGGTATCATTAGTTGATTGGGCCATATTAACATGATCATTAGGATGAACAAGACTGTAATCACCTTTTTCTCCACCAAGCAGTTCTATGGCCCTGTTTGCTATGACCTCATTTGCATTCATATTCTGGGAAGTCCCGGCGCCGGCCTGATATACGTCAACTACAAACTGGTCATCATGCGTCCCATTAATGACCTCCATAGAGGCGCGTTCAATGGCTTTAAGCATTTTTTTGCTGAGGAGGCCCAGGGAACCGTTTGCCCTGGCGGCAGCAAGTTTGACTGTCCCCTGTGCCTTAATGAACCGCCTGGGAAGCCTGAGCCCGCTTATCGGGAAATTGTCCACGGCCCTTTTTGTCTGTGCTCCATAATAAACGCCATCCGGCAGATTTACTTCTCCGAGAGTGTCTTTTTCGGTTCTCAATTTTTCCATCTCCTCTCAACTGCGGTCTTTTTTTCTTACTTAAAAAATTCGATTTAGTTTACCACAACAAAGATTCTTATCGAAAACAAACTGCTCCGCAGCAGAGCCTTGGGGAATTCATTTTATAAAATTTTGACAGCAAAGTATCACTTGATTATAATGTCTGGATATGATTCCTAATCAAGAAATATTACTCCGCCTGGTTCTCGGGGCGCTTATTGGCGGTATTGTCGGCTTTGAGAGGGAGATCCATGGGAGGGCCGCAGGTTTCAGGACACAATTAATCGTTTGTGTGGCCGCGGTGCTTATAATGGTCACCTCAGAGAATTATTATTTCCATATTCATAACCTTGACTCGACCCTGCGTATAGACCCGGCGCGAATCTCTGCCGGAGCTTTAATCGGCATAGGCTTCCTGGGCTCAGGGGTCATTGTCAAGAGCGGCTATGCTGTGCGGGGGTTAACAACTGCGGCGTCTATATGGATTGTTTCGGCCATTGGGCTGGCCATTGGAGGAGGCCTTTATTTTGAAGGACTGGTGACCACTGCGATAACAATTATAGCACTGATGGTTCTGAGGGTGATTGAGAGACGGATCAAGACCTTACGTTTCAAGAGAATCATGATTTCTGCCCCCGCCAATACTAATGCCGAAGAAAAAATCATGTCGGTGCTGTCAGATTTCAATTTCCACGTCCACTCTACTAATTATGAAAAAAACCGCGCAAGCGGCGAAATCACTTTTCACTTCACTGGTTCCACAAGAGATAAAACAAACATCGGACAACTATTTCACGAATTAAGCTCGCTGGATTTTGTTAATACAATAAAGATCAGCGGCTGAATCAATGACTTGGTTGACGTATGCAGTCGGAATTTTCAGAATTCGGAAAGAAAATATCAGGAGTTAAGGAGCTTGCTGTACGGATAGCGTCTAAGAAAGCCCATAAACTGCTCGATTGTATGAGACGGCTCTTTTGACTTTTTGTATACAAGGCAGAAATCTCTTACAAACTTCTCTTCCTTGAATACTGATGACTTGAGGCTCCCGTATTTGATTTCTTTTTTGGCTGCCCAGCGTGAAAGTATCGTTGTTCCCAGTCCTTCTTCAACAGCGCTTTTTATGGACTCCGTGCTCCCCATGATAAGGGATATCTTCAGGTTCTGCTGCGATATTCCATGCTTCGCAAGATACTTTTCAATTGCCTGCCTGGTCCCGGAACCTTCCTCCCTGAAAATCAGAGGCTCTTTTGAAAGCTCCATAATGGAGACGGTCGCTTTCTTGGCCAGATGGTGATAAGGAGACATTAAAAGGACCATTTCGTCAGGGATGAGCTTTTCCATCAGAAGCTTCTGTTTATTGACCTCTCCTTCGACAAGTCCCACATCAACGCTGCCTGCGTTTAAGTAATCAATAACCTGCTTTGTATTGCCAACGTGAAGATGGATGCCTACTTTTGGATATTTCCTCTTGAAATCAGCAATTACAGAAGGAAGTACATAGTTGCCGATTGTTGAGCTTGCGCCTACCGATATCACCCCTTTAACGAGTCCCGTTACTCCTCCTATTTCCTTCTCAGCCGCGGCATAAAGTGAATTGATCTCTTTCGCGTATTTATATAGCATTTCTCCCGCTTTGGTAAGCGTAATAACGCAACCGGAGCGATTAAAGAGTTTAGTACCGTACATTTCTTCGAGTGCCTGAATCTGGAGACTGACAGCAGGTTGCGTGAGACGAATTATCTCTGATGCCCTGGAGAAACTTTTCGTTTCTGCTACAATGCAAAATACCTTTAACTTGTGATCATCCATTGTGTCCGTAATTCTAACTTACAAAAATAAATAAAGTCAATCATCAAAGGGTGCACAGCAAAAGACTGTAATGCGGCGGGTTAAAATTATTCTAATCACTCAAATCATTAATTAATGATAAACTATTTTAATTTCTGTATTATCAATATTGCCTTGCAGACAGTCCATTTTTTAATTTATAATGATAGGCATTTTTTATGCTGTAGATTGACAGCGCTCTTGTATATACGTTCCCAAACGGTACAATTACAACCTGCGGGTTTCAAATAAATAAAAAATGAAAGGAGGTTCGTATGAGATTTTTGCTGAAGATATTTTTACTCATCGCCGTCGTCCTCGTTCCCCTCTCAGCATTCGCTTCCGGATCAGGCTCAGGCGCCCACATCCCGACCGTGCCCGGGGAGCTGATTTCGACCATTGATGAGCTGGCAGCAAAGTTTGATTCCAAAGTATGCCTGCAATGCCACGAAGATATTTATAACCAATGGGCCCATTCACCCAAATCACACTCTTTCAGCACCGAGCGTGTACTTCAGACATGGAGGACCTTTATCAAACAGGGACTTGACAGGGAGAAAAATCCGGATTGGTCCGGGGAGAACGTGACCAGGATGTCCATCAAGAGCCACTGTCTCTGGTGCCACGCACCTGTTATCAAGTACGCCACTGACGGCCTCGTGGCCGAGATTGTCGACACGATCATTGCAGCAGTCGATGACCCGGACAAAAGCAAGAGAGAAGCAGCAACGGAAAAACTCTCAAAGCTCAACCTCGATTGTTACGGCTGTCATAACATGTTTGCTCTCAAGGATGGCTATTGGGGAAACACTCCCGAAGTAGACGCCATTTACGGCCCTACCGGCAAAGTGGACCCTGCAAACCACGGGGAGAATGTTCCCGGCATAACAAAGACGATCAAGTCCGAGTATCTCTCTTCAGTTGATTACTGTGCAAGGTGCCACCACGGATGTCCGGAAAGCGTCCCTTTCTGGCAGTGCAAAACACTCTATACCAGCTATGTTGAAAGCTATGCCTTGAAAGGCGGCAAGCAGAGATGTCAGGACTGCCATATGCCCAAATCGGAGAAAGACATATGGGCGGACCATTCATTCCCCGGCGTCCATAACAAGGATTTCTTCGCTAATGCGCTGGAAATGGATATTGAAGCAGAATCAACTCATTTCATCAATAACTACAAAAATGAGCTCACACCCACGCTGTGCCTGAAAGTCAAGCTTACAAGTCATTCCGGGCACGGCCTGCCAAATGGTTGAGTATACATACCTAGAGCGGCACTGGAAGTGACCGCAAAAGATCAGGATGGTAAAGTAGTTCACACCGAGAGAAGGAAATACGAAAACTGGAACCTCTGGTTTCAGGGAGGCAAGGAAGTCGCCCTCCGACTCTGGGACATCACGGCAACAACAAATATAAACATAGGGCTTGAGCCGGAACAGCCCAGTGAAGAAACGCATGTTGTCCTCGTCGATCCGGGCACGAAGTTTGTCACCATAGAAGTGAAGTTTCTCTTTGAACCCGAACCGGACAAATGGGAAACCATCAAGACTGTAACCAAGACTGTGAACTTTCACAGTTCAGACGCTTACTACAAGAAGAAGTAAACTTTCCGTATACCCCGTGCCGCAAACCGGCACGGGGTTTTATTTTTTTCGTTATCTTCATCCAAGGTCATTAATGCTAAAGCCTGTTGCAAAACTGACCATAAACATGTAAAATTACGTCTTGATTCTCTATGGGATTTATAGCAGGCAACGATGAAAAAATATCACATTCTGCTTTCACTTATAATTGTTTTGTGTCTCGGCTGCGCGGACAAAAGCATTAAACCATCAGCTGATTCCCAGTCTGCAACCGATGCGTTTGCTATAATCAATACAATAAAGAAAGCGTATGAAGAGAAGGATAAAGCGTCACTCCAAAACCATATGAACACACTGCTTGCGGAAAATACTATCAAAGGTCTCTTGTTTGAAAAGGCCGGATTAACGATCACACCGCGGATGGTGACAATAAATGATACGTCCATCAAGGTTAATATTATGTGGAACGGGTCATGGTGGCTGACGAAAGACAATAAACTTGAAAACAGAGGGGTAGCTGATTTAGTATTTCATAAGGAAACATTGAAATTGACATATATAGACGGGGACAATCCTTTTATCGTCCCGTCAGAAAAAAACAGAAGCAATTCGTTTCCGGTCTTGCAGAACTGAGTACAAGGTTAATTGTTTAGACTATTTTATGCCGAAGTGGCGGAACTGGCAGACGCGCTAGGTTCAGGGTCTAGTGGGAGCAATCCTGTAGGGGTTCGAATCCCCTCTTCGGCACCATTTTTTCCTTTACTGAATAGTTGAGCATAATTCAAGCCTGCTTTAATTTTTCTACGCCTTTTCTGCCGATGATTTCAATTTTTTATGAAATGATAGAACTCGTTCCCTGAATTTATCTTTTGAAGGTTCCCCTTCTTCAATTAATGTAATAATACTTATCAGATCTGAATCTATGTGCCTGATCAAATCCGTTTTGTACTGCATATCTCTCTCGTATTTTTCCAGAATCATATTTACTTCTTTAACAAATGACTTTATATATATGTCATCATTTTTTCTCACATTAAGGCGTCTGTGGTATTCACCGGCCCTGATAAGCCTCATCTCGGTATTCAGGCGTTCAAACGGGCCAAGCAGGCGATGCGAAAACAGCAGGGTCAAGACAACAACGATCAGAACATACCCAAGCATTACAATTATAAACAACGGGGTACCGTGACCTATTTTTTCAGCAAGTCCCTGGGCAAAATAAGTAAAAAAACCAGTTACTAGAAGTGACCACAGGATTATAAGGGCAATCGATATGCGAAGTTCTTTAGAAATAAAATACTTTTGTCTGAATATCTTTTTCGGCATCTGTTATATTTTATCATTTATACACCATCGGCACAAAAGTATTTTCAGGGAATATTTTGCCGGGGGAAGAAGGATAATAATTGACAGCTTGATTCAATCTGCGGGCTTCGCTTTACAGCATTGTAAGAACCGGACAAAGGTAACGGAATTATTTTTGCCCTCCGTTGGGATAAAGCGCATTTGGTCCAGGAAAGAGCAGTGCAAAGAGGATGATTCAGTCCTCATTACCATTCAGCAAAGCAGTGACATGAGATCAATTGCCGGATGTCAGTATTTCCAGTTTCTCAATAATGGCGCCGGGCTTGGCCAAGACCCTTGCAGGACGAATGGTTTCAATATCTATTCCAGCCAATTTCTTAACAGACGGACATTGCGGCATGGGAATATCAGGATAATTTTTCTGAAAATCAGGAAACTTCGCCGGGGATGCCGTTTCAAGCACTGTTATTATCGATTTATCCTCACTGAAATATTGCCGGTATCTGAAGGATGCGGCTACTCCTATCACCCCATGGGGTTCAAGGACAATATTGTTTCTCCGCCAGAATCTTACGATATGTGCCTCGATGTCCTCATTGGTGATGATGTCCTCTCCAAAAACATCTCTGCGGAGGTTCTCCACAACAGCTGGATTGATGCTCCTTTTTTCCAGAAGAATGTCCGGTATATTTCCCGGCGTCTCTCCGTAAAGAAAGAGAATACGCTCAAGGTTCGAGGGTACAGAGATATCCATGGAATTTGCTAGAGTAAGCTTGTTGCTGAGGCTGCCGGAAGCTGTCCCCTTTCCAACAATATTCGCGAAGATATTGTTTGCGTTCGTCCCGGCAATAAAAACCTTGACAGGCAGCCCCATCCGCTTTGCAATCAGGCCAGCGGTTAGATTGCCCAGATTCCCGGAGGGTACCGCAAATATAATGTTCTGACCCGGAAACATCTTATTGAGGCCGGCCCATATAAAGAAATAATAAACTGTCTGGGGCAGAAGTCTCCACAGGGAAATGGAATTGGCTGATGTAAGATGAAAGCGGTTACGTACTTCATCATTATTAAGCAGGTCCTTTGCCAATTGCTGGCAGGCATCGAAATTTCCGTTGACCGGGATGGCGCTGACATTCCCTTTTATGGAAAGCATCTGTTTTTCCTGGACCTCGGAGACCCCGTCAGCAGGATAGAGGACCAGGACCCTCGTATTGGGTAACCCATAAAAGGCCGTCTGTATTGCAGTCCCCGTGTCCCCTGATGTAGCAACGATAATGGTGGCCTCTCTTTTATTAACTGACAGATAGTGGCTCATCAGTCTTGCCAGAAAACGGGCGGCAAAGTCCTTAAAGCTGCATGAAGGCCCCCTGTCGAGCCGGGCAATAACAAGGTTGTTGTCATCTATGGCTTTTTCAATTGGTATGTGAGTCTCGCTATACGCCCCGCCACAAATGTCAGCGAGGACTTTATCAGAGATATCATCCTGAGGGAGAAAGCTCCTCATGATAACCCATGCTGTTTCAGAATAGGTTAGATTTGATAATTTGTTTATGGCCGCTTCAGTAAAGTAAGGCAGTCTGGCAGGCATGAAAAGTCCATAATCAGAAGAGAGACCCCTTTCAAGCACAATATTCCATTTATGACGCATCTTCCCTTCGCGATCCCGCGTCGAGACAAAAAGGGATGATTCCGAGGAATGATCGGGCAGTAATGTTATTAATTTCTTTGTATCCATTCAAGTTTCCTTTTTAAAACAGAGGCACATGATTAGTCTATACCGGCAATATATTTTTTTCAATTGATTATCATTTCATATCGATTTCTGTTTGACGCAACGCCGCAAGGCATGTTGTAAATGATCCAAATGCAGTCAGCTTCGATACATAATATCACACTCATAGGAGCCGCGCAGTGTCACCCCGGATTTTCCAAAGAATAGAGTACACACATCTTCCTTAGTATGTAGCGAATTGCTCATCAGGACCGGTGTACAAATGGCATCAGCCTGCTATAATTCCCCTTGATGCAACTATCCCCTCTCTCTGATATATTGCTTATCCGAGAGAGGGGATTTACAAACATTTCAAGAATTCTGCAATATGTCTTTTACTGCTTTGCTGTTACCCGAATAGCCCTTACTGAACATCTACGATAACGCTATCATAATAATACTCGCCGGCATCCTGAATGCCGTTCATGGATGTATCGACTCCAAAATATAAGGTATATCGGCCTGAAGACCATCTCGTGCTGTTTATGAGATTGACCGGGCCCATGTTTTCCAGTTGACCCTGCTTGTAGAATGAATACCCACGTCTCCATTTGTCTGTCAACGCATCATAATAGTACCAGCGGTTACGATACTCCATCAACATCCACCAGTCAGCATTTGTGCCGTTAAAGCTACCTGGGGCGAGTTCTATAGTCGCTACAATGTTTCCACCTCGGTCTATATTTACAATCCCGGATGAATTATTCACTTTTATTACAGGAACGGGGTTAATTATGTTAGTTACCGTTCCTGAAAGAGGTACATTCATGGTTGATGTGTCAGGGTCATTCGATGAAATGGCGAGGACTGCGTTCTTCACGCCTGCGGCTTCTGGAGTAAAGACAACATCAACAGTGCAGGTCTCATCAGGAAGCAATGTCTGGTTTGTACAATCGTCATTTACACCTATAATAAACTCTGCCGCATCCGGACCTTCTACATTAATTGCATCTACTGTAAGTGCGTCTGTTCCCGTATTGGATATCATTAATGTTCTTGAAGACGGCACTCTCATCTCTGCAGAAAAGTTCATTTGATCCGCTTGACAGGTAACCCATACATTATCAAGCGCCCAGAAGCCGTCTGTCGCATTGTTTGTATATCTGAATCTTATCTGCGCATCTGTTACGTCTGCAACAGAACTAATGTCAAGCTCTTTCCAGTTTGGCGTTGGGTATCCGTCATCTCTGGTAACCATGACATTATTCGACCAGGTAGTTCCCCCATCATTACTTACATCTATTCCAATATTTCCGGAATACGAATAATACTGATTACTATAGGTAAGCGCTACGCTGCTGCATGCAACTGTATCGATTGATTCTGTAACCACTTCATCAACATCAGTTGCTGCACACGAAGAATCAACTATCGCGTATTTTCCGCTAAACGGATAAGTTATAGTCTTTCCGCATGGATTGTCTGCACTCCATCCACCTTGCACCGACCATGTCGCTGGCAGTCCTGAAGAGAAATCCTCGCCTAAAAGCACATTGCTGACCTTGATGTCCGGGAAACAGCCCTCATCAACCAGACCGTCACAATCGTTGTCAAGACCGTCGCCGCAAGTGGTTTCAGTACTTTCCGCTGGGGTCCCCGGCTGGCAAGTATTAACTTCTGCACCGGACTGGCATATGACCTGGCCTGTTGATGTACAGACCCCTGTACCGCATGAAATCGCCGCTGTTACATAGTAGTTATCAGTGGTACCGTCACAATTATTATCCACTCCATCGCATGTATCATCAACAATACCAGGATTAATAGAATGGTCACTGTCATTGCAGTCATTGCCCTGCATTAACTGACATCCGGCAGGTACACAGCCTGGAACTGTGCATGATCCAGCTTTTGATATGTTTATATAGGCGTCATTATCACTATCACAGTAATAATCTACTGGAACTGGTGGCGCCTGTGTTGTAAACGTATTGTCTCCAGATACTCCCTGATTGCCTGCCGCGTCCAGGCTCACCACTCTGTAATGATACAGCGTTGAGGCGGTCAGTCCGCTTATCCCCTGGCTGTGGCCTGTCGCCATTGCCGCATCAACCACTGTCGTATTTCCATATGACACG
>JAGVNU010000037.1 GCA_020053105.1 Thermodesulfovibrionia bacterium | reverse complement strand
TTTTTAAAAACAACCAACGACCACTTAATAAATTCCATTTTTGCTTATCCATTAAAGACTTATCTTCGACTTGCTACTATTTTTGGGGGAACTTCTGGTAATACTGGAAAGGCACGGACAAATGTCCGTGCCTCTTTAACTCTTAACTCTAGCTATACGCCCGTACAATCAATCAGGCCATACATAAAGCATATCGCCGAACGTATCCGAAAGACGGGGTCTTGAATTAACAGACATCGGGAATTTACCCTTCGGGCCAAACCACTTCTGGTAAAGCTTTTCATAGGTCCCGTCTGTCAACATCCCCTGCAAGGTGAAACTGATTTTGTCTCTCCAGTCGCTTTCATTTTCAGGAACTCCAATGCCGTAAAGTCCGGGGCTGTAAATCATCCCGGCTACAGCTTCGTATTCAGCGCCAAGACTGCCAGATACTGCAGCCATTATCGGCGCATCCTGTGAATAAGCGTCAATCTTGCCCTGCTTTAATGCGAGGAATCCCTCAGCGCTGTTCTGGAAGGAAAGCATTTCAGGTTTCTTGCCCGAATGTTTCGCTAATTCCTGAGGCCCTGCAATGAATGCATTTGAACCCTGATCTACGCCGAGCTTTTTCCCGCCCAGGTCTTTCAAGGATTTGAATTTGCCTTTTTTTGCATAAAATATTTTGCCTGTCCAGAAATACGGAGGCTCTGCGTAATCCATCTGCTCCTGACGGCTGTTTGTCACACTAATGTTTGCGAGTGAAATATCAATGGACCTGTTCGCTAAAAAGGCTATTCTTGTTTTATTATCTACTAAAACTCTCTCAACTTTTACGCCTAATTTTTTAGCGATTGCATTTCCGAGATCCACGTCAAAACCCGTCCACTCTCCCTTCTCATCAATGTAATTCATCGGAGGGGTTGAGTTGCCGCTCCCTATGCGTACGGTACCTCTCTTCATTACTTCATCAAGCATGGACTCTGCCGATGCGTAAGAGATAAACGACGCGAGCAACAACACTGCCATTAATACTACCAAACTGCTTCTCTTCATACTCATTTCTCCTTTCATTTGAGGTTGTTGAAATTAGGCTTCCACCAAGCCTTCTGCAAAATACAGTTAATGGTCATTACGATAAACCTGATTGGTTCTTAATTTCAAATATTGATTGAAGTAAAATAGTCTGATAATTCAGCTTATCAAAACTGGAAAGAAATATCGCAACAAATGTGCCAGAACAAGAATTCTTTATAATCAAGCAGAAGGGAATGCGGCCCATAAAGATCGCTGTTCATAATCTGCGCAATGTGTTTATTTTTTAGTCAGACTGGTTGTTCGGTTTATTATCAATTTTCTCACGAAGGGTATTTCTTGAAATACCCAGAAACTTTGCGGTCAGTACCTGGTTGTTCTTATGCAACTCCATCGCGTGTTTGACTAAGAGGCGTTCAAATGCTGAAACCGCTTCTTTATATATATTGGCCCCGCCTTTTTTAAGCAACTCATCCACTGCATCAGAAAGTAACTTTCCAATGTCCCTTGATTTACTATCCTCGGTACCTTTTTCCGGCGGCCACTCGCAGTCTTCAGGGGAGAGAAAATCTTTCTGGCATAATAGCATTCCTCTCTGGACTATACTTTGAAGCTCTCTGACATTTCCGGGCCAATCGTATTTTTTAAACTCTTTCAGTAAGTCAGAGGAAGCCCCGTTTACATCTTTTTCAAAATCCCGGCTGAACTTCTTGATAAAATATTGCACCAGAACATCAACGTCATCCGGTCTTTCTCTGAGGGGCGGGATATAGATGCTGACTACATTCAAACGCCAGTAAAGATCGTCCCGGAATCTCTTTTCATCCCGAAGCTCTTCAAGGTTTTTATTGGTGGCGGCAATTATTCTCACGTCCGTCTTGATGGTCTCTTTACCACCCAGACGCTGGAAGCACCCGTCCTGAAGTACCCTGAGCCATTTTGCCTGAATTGAAATAGGCATGTCACCTATTTCATCGAGAAACATTGTCCCTGTGCTGCACTGTTCAAATTTTCCTATTTTCTTGTTATCGGCCCCTGTGAAGGCCCCTTTTTCATGACCGAACAACTCACTCTCCAGGAGATTTTCAGGGATGGCAGCGCAGTTGACGGGGAGAAAGGGTTTGTTGACCCGTTTGCTGTGATGATAAATGGCCCTTGCTATGAGCTCCTTGCCTGTGCCTGTTTCCCCTCTGAGCAGGACGGTCACATCGCTCTCTGCGACCTGTCCGATTTTCTTGAAAATCTCCAGCATGGCCGGGCTCCTGCCGATGATCCGGTCCCCTTTTTCATCCCCAGTTTCGTCAAACGTTACGGGAGTAGATATCCTTTTATCCATCAAGGCCTTTTCAATAAGAGAGATCAGCTGGGCATTGTCAAAAGGTTTTGTGAGATAATCGTATGCGCCATATTTCATTGCTGTAATTGCACGGTCGCATGTGCTGTGCGCCGTCATCATAATTACAATGAGATCAGGATAGAGGGATTTCAATCTCTGCAGCGTTTCAAGACCGTCCATCTTCGGCATGCTCACGTCCATGACTACAAGGGAAGGTATGTCTTTTCCAGCCTGTTCTATCGCCTCAATTCCGTTGTTTGCCGTGATAACATCATAGCCGAGTCTGCCGAGGATTTTTTTGAATGAATGGCATACGCCTTTTTCATCATCGACCACCAGAATCTTATCCATTTCCATTCCCTCTGGGTAATCTTACGGTAAAGACAGTGCCTTTGCCTTCATTGCTGTTAAAAAACAATCTCCCTCCATGCGACTTCACAATATTATACGCTATTGAAAGACCCAATCCGGTCCCGCCCGCTTTAGTAGTGAAGAACGGATCAAAAATCTTTGAGCGTATGTCGGAAGGAATACCTCCGCCTTTGTCCCAGATCATGATCTCCGCGAAATTCTCATCTGACTTGCCGGATATCCTGATTTCTCCTCCCCCTGGCATTGCGTGGACAGCGTTTATTATAAGATTCAGAAACACCTGTTCAAGAAGCGCCCGGTCTGCTTTAACTGCCGGTAATGCGTCTATCATGTCTTTGTGAACTACAATGCCGGAGTTCTCAATATCAAAGGTGGCAAGAGACAATACCCGGTCTATAAGCGCGGTCAGGTCAACATCTGAGAATTCAAAGCTCTTCTGTTTTACAAAGCCCATGAAGTTGGTCAGTATCCTGTCAATATTTTCTATTTCATTGCTGATGACTTCAGCGTCCTCTTTTGTCATGTCCGGCTGTTCTTTAAATGCCTGAAACAGCATTTTTAAAGTCGTCATGGGGTTTTTCAGGTCATGCGCGAGTCCTGCTGAGATCTGACCGATGGAAGAAAGTTTCTCAGCCTGCAATAAATGGGTATATGCGTATGCCTCTTCCATTTTTTCTTTTGTTGATTTAAGCTGCATGGAAAGTGTATTGAAGTTATGCGCAAGATACCCCAGTTCATCCTTTGATGTCTCCTCTACCCTTTTGCCGAACTCCCCTCTTCCCAGTGCCTTTGTGAACTCAACAAATTTGTTCAGAGGTTCTGTAATTAACCGGCTGAACACAAATGAAGCCGTTATGCCTAATAATATAACAAGCAGTATCGAAGGATATGTAATATATCTCGCCCTCGTCAGGGTCTGCTTTAAACTGTCCTCCCTGATGCCCAGGTGAAGTTGCGACTTTGTGCCCTTTATTATTGTTACCCCCACGTCCCTTATATAACCTTTTTCAGTATCGAGAAGCTGGATATTCAATGCCCTGTCCCGAAAAGGGTTCCAGTCTGATATACCGGAAGGAACACCGTTGTCGAATGTGTGCGCCATGATCCCGCCTTCCTGATCTGTAGCGAATATATATTCCACGTCCCTTTCTTTGCTCAGCACTTCACTGAAGGCGTTTGATATTTGAAAGTTGTCTTTAAGAAGGATATAATTGGCGATTCTGTCCGAGAGGTTTCCCGCGATAGAGACGCCCCTTTTTTCAAGCTCTCCCCTGAATGCATCGATATATACCCCTCTGATGGCGATAATGACGAAGAAGACAACGGTCACCGCAACCGTAATCGTAAGCCATGTTATTTTTGTTCTTACTTTCATTCTGTCAAAAGGCCGTATTCCCTGGCAAAGGCCGTAACCTTATGAAGCTCCAGTTCATTGATTTCTGTAAAACCCAGGGGCATTTCAGTTTTGTCCCAGTCCACGAGCATATCTATATGTTTCCCCGCCGGTTCAAACGCCAGAAGGGCGGACCTGACAACCTCAACAGTATCGCTGTCAAGGGAGCTGTTATATGCGATGACACTGCCCGGGAACGGTTCAGACATTTTCAATATCCGGATCTTGCCTTCGGCGGCCAGCCTTTTAGCAAGGGAATCCTGAATTCCGCCTGCGTCGCATTCTCCATTTAATACGGACCTAACGGTATTCATATGTGATCCCGTATAAATATAATTATCCAGGGCTTCAAGTCTTACCCCTGCATCTTCCAGCATGCTCCTGGGTATGAGATGTCCCTGAGTGGACATATGTGAGCCGAATGCAAAACATCTGCCTTTCAGATCATGTAATTCCTGTATACCGCTTTCCGGCCCGGCAAAGATCGCCGACTGGTATTTAGGATCACCGTCCCTGTTTACTCCACTGACAAGATATTTTATGCCGTATTTGTTCTGACCGATAACATAATTGAGCGTTCCCAGCACGGCAAAGTGAGTTAGACCCTTTCCAAGGTTTTTAACAATATCCTCATCCCGTTCGGTAAACTTTATGCGGAAATGTCTCCCTGTGGCCTCTTCAAGGTATTTTAAAAACGGCGCATAAATAATTACGTCCTCTTTCGGCCCAAGCCGGGGATCAAAGCTGAACCAGAGGGTATTTGGCCGTGAATGTTCTGATCCCTTTGATACTTCGCCGGTCCTGTCATAAAGACTTACTTTCTTGGGTGTTTCTTCCTTTGTACATCCGAAGATTATGAGGAGAATGAAAATAGGGAAAATTGAAAGCAGGCCATGCTTCCTCTTATGAGCTTTCGTAACTTCAGGTCTGATTATCATATTTGCCCTGATAAGCAAATGTTATTATAACTGATGGTAATTGCAATGTGGTATATTTCGGGCAGCCCTGTCTTGGGGTGGACAGATAAGCTATAGCAGATGATCATAGCTTTTCAGTCTACTGCCTGACTTGTCAGGCAGTAGGTTCTCTCAGTATTTCTGATATACTGAATCATATGTCTTTTGATCTCACGATTTTTAAAGAAGCAGCCGGAGCTATTGAGGAAGGAAATGCCGGCATCTTCACTTCACTCCCCGGCTCCTCGGCCGCACTTTTATTTTCAATTTTAAGTCCTGCATCTCTGCTTATTTGTCCATCGGAAGAAACGGCAGGGGAATTATATGCAGACACCCTGTTCTGGTCAAAACTTCTTGAAGTTGACCCGCCTGTCCTCATTCGACCAGAAGGAAGCCCTGAACGGTTAAGGGGCATAGCTGATCTTTACACTTCTCACAGGGGGAAAATCATCGCTTCCGTAGAAGCCGCGCGCTCCAGTCTGTGGCAGAATAAAGACTTTCCCCTGCTTGGTTTGTCAAAGGCAGAAAGCGCGGACAGGGACGAAGTGATCCGTGAATTATACGGCATGGGATATATCAATGTTCCGGTCGTGTCGACCCCAGGAGAAATAAGTATCAGGGGCGGGATACTCGACATATTCCCTCCTGACAGCGAGTACCCGGTAAGGATAGAGTTTTTTGGTGATGAGATCGAGTCTCTGAGATTTTTCGATGTCGATACCCAGCTATCGGTCAAAGAGATTGAAGAGATCTGGATATGCCCGGCAGTAGAACCGAAAGAAGGCCCTGATCTTATTAAACTGTTGCCGGACCGCAGGCTGATATTGTATGAGCCGGATGACATCAGAAGGCATTATCCGGACCTGGACCAATTGCTTGGCGACAGGAGGACAGTATCTTTTACATCCCTGCCGATTGAGGGAGAGGGTCACAATTGCCGCGTAAACAGCATAGCGGGCCTGGGACTTTTGCGCGATGAGAGGAAAACCATTGAGGACTTTATCTCACAGGTCAACATATTAAGGTCAGCCTATTTCATAGTAATGGCCTGTTCTTCTGAAGGGCAGGCCAAAAGGCTGAAAGACCTGTTTGCCGAACAGGACTCGGATGTCGCGCTTTCCGGCAATCACATTCTTAAAGAAACATACAGCCCTCTTATAATAATCGGTGAATTAAACGCGGGATTCACATATCAGGATGTCATAGTGCTTGCCGGAACAGACATCTTCGGCAGGCGACCTGCATTTAAATCCATTAAGAAATCGAAAGTATCTGCGCTCATTTCTTCAATAGAAGATTTCAAAGAAGGGGATTATCTTGTTCATACCGAACACGGCATAGGAAAATTTCTGGGGATCAGGAAGGAGCGCATCGGTGGTTATGAAGACGACTTTATAACTATTGAATATCTTGGAGGCGATAAACTGTTTGTTCCTCTTGAGCGTATTAACTGTATTCAGAAGTTTCACGCCCCTGAAAATATACATCCTAAGGTCGACAGGATGGGGGGCAAGACCTGGGAGAAGACCAGGCAGAAGGTCCGGAAGAAGATAAAGGACATGGCTGAAAATCTTTTGAAGATTTATGCAGGCAGGACTGCGGCGGAAGGGATTGCCTTTTCAGAAGACACGGAGCTTCACAGGGAATTCGACGGGTTCTTTGCATATGAAGAAACCCCTGATCAACTCACATCCATCAATGAAATAAAGCGCGATATGGAGCTGCCGGTCCCAATGGACAGGCTGTTGTGTGGGGATGTCGGTTATGGCAAGACGGAGGTCGTCATGCGGGCGTGTTTCAAGGCGGCTTATGATTCAAAGCAGTCGGCTGTCCTTGTCCCCACTACGATCCTTGCCGAACAGCATTATGAAACTTTTACTTCAAGGTTTTCCGCCTTTCCAATTAAAATTGATTTTCTCAGCCGTTTCAAAAACAGGGAGGAGCAGAAACAGACACTTAAGTCTCTTGCGGCAGGAGAAGTGGATATTGTAATCGGGACCCATAAGCTTTTAGGTAAAGAGGTCCGTTTTTTCGACCTGGGACTTCTCGTTATTGATGAGGAGCACAAATTCGGCGTAGCACATAAAGAGAAAATGAAGGCGCTTAAAAGCAATGTAGATGTCCTGACATTATCCGCAACCCCGATACCAAGGACCCTCCATATGGCGCTTTCGGGTATCAGAGGGATGAGCACAATAGAGACCCCCCCTGAGGACAGGCTTGCTGTCAAGAGCATGGTGGCGCGCTTCACCCCGACTATCATAAAAGAGGCCCTGCAACATGAACTGGACAGGGGAGGACAGGCCTTTTTTGTGCATAACCGGATACATGATATATATGAGACAGCTAATTCCCTGAGAGTTCTGGCGCCGGGAGCAAAGATAGGGGTGGCCCACGGACAAATGAACGAGAAGGAGCTTGAAGCGGTCATGCACAAGTTTTTTCACAAAGAAACGAATGTCCTTGTGTCAACCGCAATCATCGGCTCAGGCCTTGATATCCCGTCCGCAAATACCATAATCATAAACAGGGCGGACAGGTTCGGGCTTGCTGATCTGTATCAATTAAGGGGCCGGGTGGGCCGCTCTAATATAAGGGCGTATGCTTATTTCCTCATTCCCGGAGAGGATATTATCACAGAGCAGGCAAGGAAGAAACTTCAGGCCATCCAGGAAATGGGCTATCTTGGCGCGGGTTTCAGGCTGGCGCTAAAGGACCTTGAGATCAGGGGCGCGGGTAATCTGCTCGGCGCAGAGCAATCAGGACATATTGAGGCTGTTGGATTTGATATGTACATGGAGATGCTCGAAAATGCGGTCTCAGAACTCAAAGGTGAAAAAACCACGCCCGATATTGAGCCCATTCTTGACCTTAAAGTGACTGCGATAGTTTCAGAAAAATATATCGAGAATCCTGAAATCAGATTAAGCGTTTACAGGAAGATCGCCTCTGCAAAAGATATTAAATCTCTCAAAAGGCTCATTGATGAACTCAAGGACAGGTTCGGCCCTCCCCCGGAAGAGACAGAGAGGCTTATCCATATTATGGAACTTAAAGTCATGGCAATGAAGCTCTTCATAACGAAGATCGAAAACATTGCAGGCAAGATAAAAATTCTCTTTGCTCCGGATACGCCTGTCATGCCTCAGCAGTTATTTGATCTCCACGCCACCAGAAAAGGATGGATTAAATTCCTGCCCGAAGGAGGTATCGAATTAAACCTTAGAGGCAAATCCTGGGACAGGATATTCATGGAATTAAAGGAGGTCATGAAAGAACTCGGAGCAGATGGAGACAGATAGACATTTTGCACGACGGCTTGGCCTTATTATTATTTTTAATAAACTTATTAGCATATTGACTAAATATCGGAACTAATCAATTATAGGCCTTATAGATTCAATTCATTCAATTGAATCTATAGAATTATATAACATGCTGATGCTTGATAACCTTTTAACATTGCCTCTTTTTAAAAAAGATGTATAAAGGGGCTGAAAGGGTAAACTGCTTATGTTATATATAGGTCTGGTTGTCGGTGCATTTCTGGGGATCTGCATAAGTATTATTGTTCTTGTGATTGTCAAAGATCTTGTTCTACGGGCTAAGTCAGAGGAAGAGGCTGCTGATGTGTTTGATCAACAGGTAAATGAATCATTGCCGTCACTACTTTCGACATTCCCGGCAGGGGAAAAAGAGGAATGGCTCAGTGATGCGAGCCGGTAATATTCACACTGTCCCTGGGGCATGATACGCAACAAAAGAAAGGTCCTTTCTTGCTGAGTTTGCTTGCGTGGACTATTGCAGGAGGCATCCAGTTATCAGCTTTGCAAACTCGGGCCTCTCTTTGAGTGTCCATATGAAGGCGACCATTCCGATTCCCTGCGCCTCACGTATTTTCATACCTGCTTATTAATCCATTAAAATACTCGTCCTGAAGCCGGCCATCACCCCATATGTTATTATTGAGATGACTTCCGCACGAGGCATTATTACAATGAAAAACTGGAGAGACAACGTATACTTCACATTGATAGAGCCTAGAGAGCCGGGCAATATCGGGGCATGCGCGCGGGCCATAAAGAATATGGATTTTAAAAAACTCTGCCTCGTGAACCCGCCCTCCATTATGACTGATGAGGCCCAGTGGTTTGCCCGCAATTCCCTTGATGTCCTGGATTCTGCTGATACACGTGATTCAGTCCATGATGCCATAAGGGACAAGCATTATGTGGTCGGCACCTCAAGGAGAAGGGGGAAGCGGCGGGGAGCATTTCTTCCTGTCGAAGAGGGCAGCCGGCGCATATTTGAAATTGCCCATAAGAACAAGGTCGCCGTGCTTTTCGGCAGAGAAGACAGGGGCCTCTATAATGAAGAAATAGAAGAATGCGCCTTTCTCATTACTATCCCCGCGAGTAAAAAACAGCCCTCCCTTAATCTTGCCCAGGCAGTCATGATCATTGCCTATGAAATATCAAAGGCGGGCATGAGAGCCGGAAAAGATACGGATAATAACACTGATGAGCGGCTACTGACCGCTACCCCGCCGAAGATGGCCCGACAGGAAGAGCTGGTGCTACTCTATGAGAGACTGGAGAACTCCCTTCGGCTTATTGAGTACATTCCTCCTGATGATAAAATTATCCGCAGAAAGATCATGCAGAATCTGAAGCACTGCCTCGGCCGTGCAGGGCTTACCGACTGGGAATTCAACATGTTTCACGGCATCTGCAAGCGGATTGAGAACAAGATGGGGGGTGGGAAAAAATAAGTGTCACCCATTTCCCGTCTACTACTTTCTCATTCAGGGACAGTCCAGCGTCTGCCATCGCCATGATTACATCATCCTCCTGACCGGTAAGCATCCCTGAAAGGATCGCAGTCCCCTGAGGATTGAGTCTTGATACAATATCCCCGGCAATGGGGACCAGGATCTCAGATAAAAGATTGGCTACCATAACATCAAATATCCCGGAAACGTCAGCTATGCTCCCATTGCTGATGGTCACGTTTTTCAATCCGTTAAGCGAAACATTATACATTGCCGCATCTACTGCGGACGGATCAGTATCAACGCCGGTCACTTGCCTGAATCCCAGTCTCGCTGCGCCTATGGCAAGGATGCCTGTGCCGGTGCCGACGTCAAGGAAATCCTTTTCCCCGCTGTTCCGGGAATATCGCTCGATCAGCGCAAGACACTGCCTTGTCGTCTCATGATGTCCTGTACCGAAAACCATGCCCGGATCAATGATTACAGGTACACGGTCCGTATCCGGCTTTATCCAGGAAGGAACGATTGTCAGATTGTCGCCGACATCAATAGGAGAAAAGCTCTTTTTCCAGGACTCATTCCAGTCCTGTCCGGGGATGAGCGAATAGTCAAAGGAAAACGCG
>JAGVNU010000071.1 GCA_020053105.1 Thermodesulfovibrionia bacterium | reverse complement strand
GGAACTGAAGGACTACGACGATGAAATAGCAATGCTCAAGAAGGAAGCCCGCCTTGCGCTTAATTTACCTGAAAAGCTGGCAGGCCAGAAGAAAATCCGTGACCTCGATACCAAACGTAACGCTGCCTGGAAGGAATATGATGAAGCGGCAAAGGTTATAGAACAGCAGAAAGACAGCCTTCTGGATACTGTTGAGGAACGGCTGAAACAAACTATTGAAGAAAATACGATATTTACGATAGAGTGGAGGATTAAATGAAAGAACAGCCCGAACAAATGACCGGCACATCGCTGGATATATCCGCCGAAAACCGCGCCCGGTTGAAGGCCCTGTTCCCCACAGTTTTTACCGAAACGGTGAACGACAAGGGCGAACTGGTGGAGTCAATGGACTTTGAAAAGCTCAAGGCAGAACTCGGCACCTTTACCGACCTATTTGAATCCCGCCGCGAACGCTACGGCATGGACTGGCCGGGCAAAAAAGAAGCACTTCGGCTGATACAAACTCCCAGTGCCGCCACCCTCAAACCCTGCCGTGAGGAGTCGGTGAACTTTGACACCACCGAAAACCTGTTTATAGAAGGTGATAATCTGGAAGTGTTGAAGCTCTTGCAGAAAAGCTATTACGGCAAAGTGAAGATGATTGACATAGATCCGCCATATAACACCGGCAAGGAGTTTATTTATCCTGACAATTACAGCGAATCGCTTGAGACCTATCTTGAATACGCGGGGCTGATTGACGGCGAGGGAAAGAAGTTTAGTACCAATACGGCCAATGAAGGACGTTTCCATACCAAGTGGTTGAATATGATGTATCCGAGACTCTATCTTGCAAGGAATCTTCTGCGGGATGACGGGGTGATATTTATACATATTGATGATAATGAGGCAAGCAATTTAAGAAAAATGTGCGATGAGATATTTGGGGAGGAGAATTTCATAGCACAATTAATATGGAAATGTAGAGCTGGAGGGGGGGCAGATAGTAAGTTTTTCTCCAATGACCATGAATATGTTTTTTGTTATTCTAAAAACACAAGTGAACTCAGTCGATTTTATACTGATTATACAGAAGAGCAATTAAAAAAATTCCAATACGAAGATGATAGAGGGAAATATTTCATCAAAACACTTGAAATGCCAGAAGCATTAGGGAAAAGACCAAATTTACAATATCCAATAACAGCTCCAGATGGTAGTTTAATTCAAAGTAAACGAGAAGGAACTAATTATACGTGGGTACTAAGCGAGCCGGAATTCCTAAAACATAAGGAAAAAGGATTGATTGAATTTAAACTAACTAATGGCAAGTGGATGGTATATAGAAAGTACCATATAGCTGTAGCCAATGGAGAAACCAGACAAACTAAACCCAGAAGCATAATGGACAAGATTGCATTAACTGCCAATGGTGGCAAAGAGCTAAAATTATTATTCAATTCTACTGATGAATACAAAATATTTGATAATTCAAAGCCTACTGATTTAATTAAATATATTCTGAAAATTGTGTCAGATAATCACGATATTATTTTAGACTTCTTCTCCGGCTCCGCCACCACCGCCCATGCAGTCCTTGACCTGAACAAGCAGGATAGCGGCAACCGCAAGTTTATCATGATCCAGCTCCCTGAACCCTGCGCCGAAGACAGCGAAGCCTTTAAGTCCGGATATAAAACTATCGCCGACATAGGTAAAGAGCGCATCCGACGGGTGATAAAGAAACTCAATGAAGAACAGGCAGGCAAACTCGATTTAGGTGGCGCATCCGCACAAGATCGCGGCTTCAAAGTCCTCAAGCTCGACAAATCCAACTTCAAGCAGTGGCAGAAACTCGCGCCGGACGCCAAACCCGAACAAATAGAAAAACAGCTTTTTGACCATATCGATCACATTGACCACAAGGCAACGCCGGAAGATTTGCTCTTTGAAATTCTTATCAAAGCGGGGTTTATGCCTACTGAAAAAGTTCAGACCATCAAGCTGGCAGATGTTCCCGTGTTTTCAATAGCCGACGGCGGCCTCCTTATCTGCCTTGCCGATACCGTCACAAAGGAACTGATCAACGACGTTGCAGAGGCTGAGCCCATGCAGTTTATCTGCTTAGACAAAGCATTCGGCGGCAACGACCAACTCAAGGCCAATGCTGTGCAAACCTTCAATGCCCGCAATATGGGCCGTGAAAAAGCTAACCAGATTGTATTCAGGACAGTGTAAAGGGAATAAATTATGAAACTGAAATTTGATTCAGGCCTTGAATACCAGCTTGAGGCCATAAAGAGCGTAACCGACCTGTTTGAAGGACTGCCTCAGGCGCAGGGCGGTCTATCAATAAAATTGAGCACGGAAATACTTGATACCGGCATGGAATATAACGAACTTGGTATCGGCAACAACCTGATGCTTTCCCATGACCAGCTTTTAAAAAACCTGCATGTTATTCAATCCCGCAATCAAGTTCCGAAATCACGCGTATTATTTGAAACGGAGAATTACACCTTCCCCAACTTCTCGATTGAGATGGAAACCGGCACAGGAAAAACCTATGTCTATCTGCGTACAATTTTTGAACTTAACAAACTCTATGGCTTCAAGAAATTCATAATCGTTGTGCCGTCTGTGGCTATCCGTGAAGGTGTTACTACCTCCATCAAACTTATGAAAGAGCATTTCAAGGGGCTGTACGACAGTGTGGCGTTTGATGATTTTGTCTACCAGTCAAAGGATTTAAGCCGGGTCCGCCAGTTTGCGGTGAATAACGAAGTGCAGATCATGGTGATCAACATCCAGGCGTTTCAGAAAGACGCCGAGAAGACCGGCAATGTCATTCATCAGGAACAGGACAAGATGTCAGGCCGCCGTCCTATTGAATATGTGCAGGACACAAACCCGATACTGATTATTGACGAACCGCAGAGCGTTGACAATACACCAAAATCGCAGAAGGCCATAAGCAACTTAAATCCGCTCTTTGCCATGCGCTATTCAGCTACCCATACGAACCCGTACAACCTTTTGTATCAGCTCGACCCGATACGCGCATATGATATGCGGATTGTTAAACAGATAGAGGTAGTTGACGCCAGCGGCGGGCAGGATTTTAACCAGACCATGGTTCGACTGGATGCGGTAGGCTACTGGCCTAAAACGGCAAGAACTCCGCAGGCAAAAGTGACCATATTTGAAGATACGCCAAATGGCCCGCGTGAAAAACAGCTTAAAGTAAAGCACGGTACGGATTTGGCACAGCAGACCAACAGGCCTGATTACGAAGGATATCTCATCATCAATATCAACGCTGAACCGGGTAATGAATATATCGAGTTTCAGAATGGCACGGTGGTAGAGCTTGCGCAGGAATCGGGCGGCATGAATGATGAACGACTAAAAAGCCAGCTCCGCCAGACCATAGAACAGCACTTTGCCAAGGAGAAGAAACTGAGAGGCAAGGGAATCAAAGTCCTTTCGCTCTTTTTTATAGACCACGTGAAGAGCTACCGCCATTATGACGATGACGGCATTCGACAGAAGGGAAAACTTGCCGTATGGTTTGAAGAGCTATACGCCGAAATCGGCAACATGCCTATGTATAAGGGACTGATATCCCATACAGCGCACGCCGTGCATGACGGCTATTTTTCGGCGGATAAAAAGAAAGGCAAAGTTGTTGAAGAACTGGATACCAGCGGCGGAACGGCAAGGGATGATGAAACATATGAGCTGATTATGAAAGATAAGGAACGCCTGCTGAATGCAGAGGAGCCATTGAGGTTTATTTTTAGTCATTCCGCCCTTAGAGAAGGCTGGGACAATCCGAATGTCTTTCAAATTTGCACCCTGCGTGAAATGGGAACTGACCGGGAACGCCGCCAGACTATTGGACGTGGACTGCGCCTTCCGGTGAATCAGGATGGAGACAGGATATATGATGATCAGGTGAACAGGCTTACAGTGATCGCCAATGAGTCTTTTGAAAACTTTGCGCGGGGCCTGCAGTCAGATATTGAAGCGGCTATTGACCCAAGCGGCGGGTTCAAGTTCGGGCGTGTTCCACAAATTGCTTTTATCCCTTTGCTTAATGCCGCCGGAACGGAGTATCTGACGCAGGACAAATCAAAAGCTCTTTGGAAACATATTCAACAGCAAGGCTCTATTGATACGAATGGAGATTTTACCTCTGACTTCAAGCCGGAGAACGCCGGATTTTCCCTGAATCTTCCCGCTGAATTTGCAGGGATGGACGAAGCAGTCATCAGCCGCATGAAAAAATTCCTGCCGCGTGATTTTGTTAAAGATGCCCGCAAGCGACAGCCCGTTACTTACAACAAAAGGATTGAGCTTAACCCCGACTTCAAGATTCTCTGGGATAAGATCAGCCAGAAGACCCGCTATTCAGTAGAGTTTAAGACCGAAGAACTTATAAGGCTTGCCGCCGACAAAATCAAGATGATGGCGGAAGTAAAGAAAGTGCAGATTGAAATCACAAAACGCGACCTTGAAATAAAAGAATCGGGAATTGAAGGTGGCAGGATAACCAGCAACCGGACCTATATAGTCAGTAATGAACAGCCGCTGCCGGACATACTGGCATTCCTCCAACGGGAAACAGAACTTACAAGGGGCACACTGGCAGAGATCCTCAGACAGGCCGGACGGCTGAAAGACTTTACGATCAATCCGGTAATGTTTATGTCGGAAGCCGCAAAGTTTATCAACAGGTCACTGCACGAGCTGATAATTGACGGAATTAAATACGAGCCGATAGCTGGTCAATTCTATGAAATGCGCCTCTTTGAACAGTCTGAGGTGGAAGAGTATTTGAGCAGGCTATATACCGTTACAAGCACTGATAACAGAACACCTTATGATTACATTACCTATGAATCAGACACGGAGGAAGAAGTTGCAAAACTTCTGGACGCTGACGATAAAGTGAAGTTTTTCTGCAAATTACCACGCTGGTTTAAGGTTGCCACGCCGCTTGGCGACTATAACCCCGACTGGGCTGTTGTCGTTGAGAATAGCCATAAGCTTTATTTGGTACGCGAAACAAAAAGCACGCTTGACCGGGATAAGAGGCGCGAATCAGAAAATAAGAAGGTAGATTGTGGAAAGGCACATTTCAAAGCGCTTGGAGTTAATTTCAAGGATGCGACAAACATTCATGAGGTATTGCAAGCATAATAGCTATGACACCCGCCTACAAAAATAATTGAAATTATTTATTATAGACATATGAAATGCGCCCTGATCATACCTGCGTGGGTGCCGGAAGAAATATTTTCATCAAAGGTCGCCGGCTCACAAATCAACTATTGGCAGCCAATCGGCACCCTGTATGTTGCCGCTGCAATTATGAAGGCCGGACATGAAGTGAGATTTCTTAACGGCGCTTTCATGACGCACGCGGAAATATTGAAGGAAGTTTCCCTCTTCAGGCCTGACATAGTCGGCATATATTCAACCACCTTCGGCTGGAAAAAGGCGGTCTTCACTGCATCTGAAATCCGCGGGAAAGCGCTTCAACCTCTCCCGTTCATTACAGTTGGCGGCCCATATCCAATCGCCGTGCAGGACAAGTGCCTGATTGATTCTCCTGATATTGACGCAGTTGTTACAGGAGAAGGTGAAATAACCATGGTCGAGATAATGGATAACCTGTCCCGTGGAAAAAGTCTTGAAGGAGTGGAAGGAGTTGTATTCAGAAAAAACGGGGAGATAATTAAAAACCCTCCGCGCCCTCTGATTACGGACGTGGATTCTGTCCCCTTCCCGGCAAGGGAGCTTCTGGGCGATGCCATGAATTATATCCCGCCTCCTGCTACATATAAAAGAAAACCGGTGGCTGTCATGATAACGGCGCGCGGATGCAACAGGAGATGCATTTTCTGCTTCCAGATTGATAAAGAGAGAAAACTCGGCGTGCGTTTCCGCAGCGTGGAAAACGTAGTGGAAGAGATAGAGCTTTGCATTAAGCAGGGTTACAGGGAGATAAAATTCCTGGACGATACCCTTGCCGCGGATTATGACAGGGCCATGCTGATAGCAAAGGAAATAAAAAGACGGAAGCTCAATTTCACATGGTTCGCCTCGGCATGCGTTCATCAGGTGGATGCCCCTTTGCTGAAGGCCTTTAAGGAAGCAGGCTGCTGGGCAATCCTGTTCGGAGCTGAAAGCGGGGTGCAGAAAAATCTTAATGCTATAAGAAAAGGGATAACGATTGAGCAGACACAAAAGGCGGTGAAGGCGGCCAAGGCGGCTGGATTGACAGTGTATACCCCTTTTCTCTTCGGCATTCCGGGACAGACCTACGAGGACGGGCTGAAGACCATTGAATTCGCCTGCGAACTCAATCCGGACATAGCCAACTTTCATGCCCTCACACCATTCCCCGGCACAGAGCTTTATGACAATATTGAAAAGTACGGCACCATGTCCGTGGACCTTACAGACTACACATACCAGGGAGCGGCCTTTGTCCCCTATACGATGACAAGGGAGGAGATCGCACAGCTCCGGCAGATAGCATTCAAAAAATTTTATTCAAGACCGGCATATATACTGAAGAAGGTACTCGCCCTGAGAAACATCAACGATGTAAAGGCCTATGCCAAAGGGGCCAGGAGCCTGTTCTGGATGTGGGTCAAAAATGACGTCTTCCGCAGGGGCGAAAACCCCGGGTGATTGATCAATAAGTCGCATATGACATATAATCTTCAAACAAAAATTCCATTAAAAGGAGAACGTGATGGCATCTGATGTAAATGAACTAACAATAAATTTTGAAGAAGATAATATCCTGAAAGTAAAAGAGCTCGATAAAGAGATACTTACCAAGGGCGCGTGGGCGACGATTATGTTCAAATACCAGCAGTGGGACGCCAAGAATGAGAAATACGGAAAGGTCGCTTACAGTATTCGCCGGTATCAGAAAAGGGAAGGCAATTACAGCCAAAAATCAAAGTTCAATATATCCAGCAGGGAACAAGCAAGTCAGATTATCGAGACACTCCAGAAATGGATGCAGGAACCGGAGGCGCAGGACTGACGATGCCCGACAAAGAAATGTGTGAAGTCTGCAAAAATCCTCTTGAGGAATGCATCTGCTGCCCTGAATGAAGCCACGTGTGCAGCCTCGATCAGGGGGAATATTACTGCCCGGTATGTTTTCCTCAGAAAAAAGAGGCTGATAAGGACGGTCGTGATAACCGTACTGGTTCATAAGATAGTGCTGGAAGGGCAGGGTCACTGGACCTGCTGTAGTCCCCTGGAACTGCCGCCGGTATCCACGGAATAGATAACTTCCACACGCAGCTTCCCGTCAAGGCGCTTCGGTACCGCAAGAAGTACTACCCCTGAATCCGTCTTCCACTGCATTGTGCGCTCAAACCGTCCTGATATTATATCTTCAGCCAGCGTGTCGGTAAATTCCCCATGCTCCACAACCTCATAAGGCTGACCGAGCCGGCGGAGCAGCTTGCTCCTGATATCCCCTAAAATCTCTTTCATCTCTTCCGGGTCATTGTATCTGTCAGGGTCAACGACCACCGAAGTGCCGGAAAGACTGCCGTTACGGAGTTCAAGAACCAGCCTCTGTCTCTGGGTCAATACGTCAAATACCCGTGCCTCGTATATCCGCATATCACTCTGTTCGATATATCCAATGATGCCTTCTTCAGAGAGCAGCTTTTCTGCATCGGCCATGCTGATGCCGGGCTTTAGGCGGACAGCCAGCAATGTCCCGGTTTCACCTGCAGCAGTGGCTGCTGTTGCCTCCGCAGCGTGTGCCGGTTTCCTGAACACCTTATCAAAACTGACCGTATACACTACGCCGATGCGGTAAGAATCGGTATCTTCACCCGGTGACGGACTGCGCCCGAACCTGTCGGCATAGACTGAGAAAGAGTGCTGACCCTCTGTGAATGTGTAATTCACGGATGTCTGCATGTCAATAACATCTGTTGCGTCAGCGCCGCGAGCATCCTGAAAATTTATCCCTTGGGCGAACAGCAAACGGTGACTGCCGCGCTCCATCTGAAGCGCGAGGCCGGGATAACTGCTGTCCTGATTTCCGTTAGAACTCCCGGAGTGCCTGAGTGTCCAGCTCGGGGTTACGGAGCCGCTGACATTGTAGAGGGAAAACTGCTTTGTCAGTGACAGCGTGAGGTCACTGCCGTCTGAATCATCTTCAGAGGTCTTGTCTTCAGTATCGCGTACTGAAAAACCAACGCCTGAATTCAGGCCGGGAGCAAGAGGTATCGCAACATTGCCCTGAAGTAAATTTGTAACAGTGTCCGTACTCATGTCAAGGTCGCGGGTCGTGGACAGAAGTCCGTCGAGGTATACTACTGCCAGGGCTCCTCCTGACCTGAAGAGGGGCCCTGTAAAAGTAATCCCGTAATTATGCGTATGCGAAGGGTTTTCGGTCTCGATGGAATCTTCATACCTTTGTGCCCGGCCTGTTACATTCATGCCATTTATAAAGTTCCAGCCGGCCTTCCCGTCATATCGCCTCTGATCAGCGCTGGTTGTCGCACCGTTAGGTTTGAAATCAGCGCCATACTGCTCAAAGGACAGCGAATAGGTCAATGGGACAGATCCGCTCCGGCCTTTCAGGCTTGTGAATATACCGTTGTCGCTTTTCCTGTAGTCGTGGAGAGAGGCATCTGATATATCGCCTGAGAAATTTGCCAACTCCATCTCGAACTCAGCCTTTTGTCCCGCGAATGAAAAACTCCTCTCATATGCAAGGCCCAGCACTGTCTGATCACGGTCGGAGAGAGACTGCGGTATGTCTTCTTCCCGGTAATTATGCACCGCGCTGAAGAGGAAAGAACCATAGGTGTTGTCTTCAACAAGCCATGACGCGCCATTGTAGTAATCATCGGTCACATCGAAATCATGATATGTCGGCGCTGAAAAACCGGTGAATATCTGCACCGAATGAAATCTTCTCTCGTCCCCCAAACGCGGCTGAAGCTCAAGCAGTGTGCCTTTCAATGAACGTTGAATTGTACGGTCGGACTGCGACGCAAAGAAATCTCCTGCCGTGACCCTGAAGGGCGTGGAGACATCTCCCTTTTCCCACGTCAGGGAACCGCCTTCCAGGAGTAATCCCCTCTTGCCCCTGTACAGCGAATCATTATATGTGCCGTTAAGGCGTATTCCCAACAGTTCATAGGCTGTGATGCGCCTTGAGAGATTAACGGAGAGGTCATTAAAGAACTGACTGCCTTCATGCTGATAAGGGCTTTTTGAACCATCGCCGTTGATGTCATACCATTCATAATGCGTGCTGTTTGAACCGTTCATCAGCCACGTCCCGGTATTACCATTGTAATCAGTTCTTTCCTCTGCTGACACAGCGGCGTTAATAAACATGACATATAAAAAAAAGACAGCACATAAGGCAGCAATTTTTCTCATTCTTTTTCTCAATCAAAACTCTCCACGACCTGAAGTGTCAGCTCAAGTGTCCCGGGCAGCCGCTGAAAACCATTTGCCGGATGGTTGAACTCTACCTGTGTTTCAACGGTTGCGGACACCCTGCTGGCCCTTTCCACTTTTTGGGTATTAGGGTCTATGCTGGAGGATGAATTCAGCACGGTAATATTACGTATGCTGAGCACGCGGAGGATTGCGTCCTTCGGTATGTCGGAGGAAATGGTGTCGAGCAGCCTGTCCTTGTTGTAGAAACCTTCATCAAGGTAGTTGCTCAGTTTCCCCGAATTCCACGACTGCGCAAGGTCTGCGACCGCGTTTTTTACAAGCCCGGCATCAAATGCAGGCAGCTGCCCGGCCAGCGCCGCATCCGCAGGCCGCGGGCTTGCATCGCCTTTTTGAGGCAGCGCGCGTGGACTCAGAATTATCTCCGCGCCCCGGAATGACCGTGCCTGTACATTGATAGAGGCACATGTTGAAAAAATTGAGATAGCAAGAATTATCAGTAATTTATTTTTCATGACAGTCTTCTATGGGCAATCGGCCTGGCTCGGCCCGCAGTTATAGCCTGACAATGTAAATATGTCCATGGCGCTTGCGCTGGCGTAAATTTTTGTGGTTATCTTGAAATAATAATTGTCCGAATTCCTTTTTAACACGAGTGTGGCATCAGTAAACGGCACCGGGTTTGCTGTGCTCTGACTGATGATCGTCCAGCCCTCCTTGGCAAAAAAGCTTACCTGATTCTGAAGAGTCGGGATATCAAAGCTGTTCGCTATGAGCAACGCGGTCCCCGCGCCGGACGTAAGGGTAAAATCACCCAGAGTGTTTGTCCCGATGCCTCCCGATTCAATTGGCAGGTATAATGGATTCCCCGGCGATACCATGAACAACGGGGTGAAAGTTGTGGTCAGCGTAATTGGATAATGTTCTCCTGATACCTGATTCTGATTATTCCCCGGCTGCTGGGCCGCGCTTACATCACTTGCCACTTCCCTGAAGTCAAACGGGTTGGTGCTCCTGTTCGCTGGTGAAAGTGCGCGGACCTGCATAAGAGTGACACGCGCGCTTGTTCGTTTCAGTTTCGGGGCCGGTTGGGCTTCTGCCGGATCAGGGATGTTCTGTCTCCGTACCAGCTCATCGGATTCAATGTCGGTCTTTTTTACCCTGATCGGGTATTCATGACCGTTATTGTTCTCATTGACCTCGGTGATGCGGTTGTCAGGGTCAACTACGACACGGAGTTCCCGCTCACGGGTATCGATCTCCGATGTGTTGAGCCTGAGAGTTACATTAACTCCGCCGCCTGCTCCGGCCCCCATCCTGACCGTTTGACTGTTTTCCCATCCACCGCCGTCGCTTACCTTTACGACTACATCACCGATGGCCGCACGGACAAAATTGTTGTTCATTATGGTTACGGCTATCTCAAGCTCTTCCTCCCTGCCAACTTCATAGTAACCCACCTGGGACTTCTCCCGGTCTGCGGGCATCAGTCTTACCGAGTGGATTATGAGATCAGGGATGTTCTCCTGCGGCTGCTGCACATCAAAGTTTGCGAAGCTGATATTGTTGTTCTCGTTGAACTCATGAATGAAGTTTCTGTCATCGACCTTCACCTCGAGTTCATTATGTGTCCATCTGCCGTTGATGTCCTGACGGGCTATAACTCTCCACCGTCCCACATTCACGGTCCCCCTCTCTCCGGGTCCCAG
>JAGVNU010000053.1 GCA_020053105.1 Thermodesulfovibrionia bacterium | reverse complement strand
TACGAGTTCTTCCTCTATTACGACATTTAACAGATACATCTCGATCATTCCTCCTCCGTTAAGGGGGAGGAATGATTTTAGATTCTCAAAGCCGTCGGGATGACCGCACTATTGAATCCGGTCAATCAATTACCCATGAAAAATATATATCTCCTAGATGTAACAAACCGGGACGGAGTCCAGACATCCAGGATATTACTAAGCAAGCTTGCAAAGACAATGCTTAATATATATCTCGATGAAATGGGAATTTTCCAGAGCGAGATCGGTTTCCCGACACTGAAGCAGGAAGTGAATTACATTAATGCCAACCTCGCACTGGCAAAAAAGGGAGCAATAAAAAACCTGCGACTTGAAGGCTGGTGCAGGGCGATACCTGAAGACATTGAACTGACCTTTAAGAACTGCCCTGAAATCAAACATCTGAATATATCGGTTTCTACGTCAGATATAATGATCGCCGGGAAATTCCAGGGCAAAAAAACGTGGAAAGATATCCTTGCATCCATGGTCAGGGCGCTGAAGACAGCGAAGGCCCTTGGCGCTGAGACCGTAGGGGTCAATGCCGAGGACGCCTCACGCACTGAAACAGACAAGCTTATAGAATTCATACTTGCGGCCAAAGAAAACGGGGGCGACCGTTTCCGTTACTGCGACACGCTCGGAGCTGATGATCCCATAACCATATATCAAAAAATCAGCAAGATCGCCAGGGCCACCCTCTTCCCTCTTGAAATGCACTGCCACAACGACCTCGGCATGGCAGAGGCTGTCTCACTTGCAGGCGCGCAGGGCGCTGTTGAAAACGGAATTGACGCATACATAAATACAACAATAAACGGTTATGGTGAAAGGGCAGGCAACTGTGATCTTGTTTCAACCATACTTGCCCTGAAATATTCCCATGGATTTGAAGACAAGTTTCACCTGGACAAGCGTGTTGACCTCAAAAAGTCATGGAAGATAGCCCGTTACGCAGCCTATGCCTTCGACATCCCCATCCCCATAAAGCAGGTCGGGGTGGGCGCCAACGCCTTTGCTCATGAATCCGGGATACACGCTGACGGCGCGTTGAAAGACAGACGTAATTACGAGCTTTACGACCCGGAAGATGTAGGCCGGGGGGAACCCGAACAGCTTCATACAGGCAGGGTAATAACGACTGGAGAATACGGAGGGCTTAAAGGGTTCATGCATGTCTATGATAAGCTCGGCATTCATTTCCATAACGAAAAAGAAGCAAGAAGGATACTTGAATTGGTGCAATATGCAAATCTGCTGAACCAGAAACCCCTGACTGACGATGAACTAAAATTCATTGCTGAACATCCATCTGAAGTATCACGTATACTGACGGTGACTCCCGATAATTAATCTATGCTGTAAGCCGGCGGCCTGCTTAGTTCATATTCCGCATACCCTGCACTGAGCATCTTTCAATGTCTTCAGTTTTCTGAAATCCATATTCATGGCATTACTAAGGAGTTCATAAGTAAGCATGCATAAGCGTCATTCCCGTAGTCTGTTGAGCGGGAATCCAGAAAGGTACTGGATGCCCGCTTACTACCTGCGGGCATGACAAACGTGTCTTCATACTAATGAACTGATTAGTAACTACCAGCATTTCAACATTTTGTCGGGCATGGTTGACCTTTTGGAGCAGGCCAGACGTGCCTCGGCACGCGCGGTCAACTCCCTTATGACTGCAACCTACTGGGAGATCGGGCGGCGGATTTTGGAGATTGAACAAAAGGGGAGCAAAAAAGCTGGTTACGGAAAAGAACTGATAGCGCAACTTTCCATTGATTTGACTGCTCGCTTTGGCCGAGGCTTCAGCCCGGTCAACCTCAGTCAAATGAGAAAGTTTTTTCTATGCTGGCCGCCTGACCGAATTTTTCAGACAGTGTCTGAAAAATCTTTGCCTGACAAAGACAGGCGAAAATCCGCCCGTCGGTTTGGTCCTCTGTGAAAGCAAGCGTGCATCGCTCGCCAGATATGCCACTGAAGGGCTGCCCAACAAAATGCTGGTGCGCGAATACCTGACTGTTTTGCCTAAGGCTGATCTACTTGAGGCTGAGATAGAAAAGACCCGGAGACAGCTTGGGCGTAATGGGATTCTGCGGGGGAAATTGAGTTGAGTGAAAACGTTTCTTGAGATGAAAGCTGACCGCTGATTGCTTGCGGCTGATAAGGAATAAATAGTTCCTTGTCATTAATAGACGTATCGTATTATCATTATTAAACCTTTTTGAGTGGGGACCAGATAAAGTGATAGCGCAAGCCGTTAATCTGATGATTTTTTTAAAGGGGCCGAAGCAGTTCATTATTCCTGTCTATCAGAGTTTCCCTGCTAATGGCAACTACAAAATCAACACAGATGCAATTAAGGATAAACTGAATCCGCCGCGCAATGCAAAGGCGATGATTGATTCTAATGAGATCATGGATGCTTAAGCGCTATCGGATTTTTGCATTTGTGCACTGTGTTATGCTCAATCGTTTAAGAAGAATGTGGATAATAGGGTACAGTGAGTTTTTTCCGAGGGAGAATTGATGTGGTTGGGAAATGCATAATGCAAGAAACAAGACACGACTCCACGGATGAATACAGATAAGTTTAGACATGGTTAAGAAAATAAAAAATAAACACGCACAGTTTTTTGGCGAAGATTTTGCAAAAAAGTTCGCCAAAATGCAAGAAAAGCGACTTTTAGAGCTTGATAGAGATTTCGAAACCGGCGTCAAGTCTATAGCTGACATTTTTAGCAAGTATAGTGTTCGAGATGTTGCGACTACGCTGTTTGTATCGAGCCTCTGGCTTCCCAATATCGCAAGCGGCGTTAAGCATCAATTCCTGTTATCTATCTTTATATCAAAGGAACCAGAAACATTTTCAAAAAACGATAAAATAATTTCATATGCCGGCTATGAAAGTTTCCTGAAACAGATATACCCTCTGCTGCCGACTTTCTTCATGCTTGAAGACTACATACCTAACCCTGACTGGGGCCAGGTTAAATTCTTTCACGATGAACAAATTTACAAGATGTTTTATGGTCAGGAATTCTCAAATGTTTATGACTACCTCATCTTATTTCAGATGCTGTATGTGCACTTAGACGAGGAATACAAGAGGGTCTCTGACAGGTCACCAGCCCTTGAATTGCAAAGTTGCCTTAGTCTTCAGGATGAAATAATATCCAGCCTCACTACTCAGGCTGGTGCAGATGCTTTATCAGAATTGTCGCCCGGTCATATCGAAATACCTTCAAAAGACTTTTGGGAGGATGCCGTTGAGTTTTACACCGGGTTTAGACCTGAAAGGCATGTTGACGAATCCTTTTTAAAAGGTTTCTCTATAGAGCTGGGAAAGTGGCCTCGTGAATATTTGAACTTAAATACATTTCAGGATATGGTCCATCGCGGGAAGGTAGTGCCTAAGTTATTTGTTTATTATGAGGAGCGGTATTTGCCCATTCTTCCGAGACGGAGTTCTTCAATCCTCTTTGATTCATGGGCTACACCCTATGAAGAATACCATGCACAGGTAATAAAGAAAGGCTTGCCTTATCCCATGTCCATTGGATCGGAATTGTTCCGATATATAAAAGCAAGACTGAACTGCAGCTTCTTGCGCCCTCTTGTCAGTGCAGTGTTTCCCGGCGGTGCTCCGCATGACGTGTTTTTTCATGCGTCTTTCATATCGAAAGATAGACTTATATTGCTTCATGTCACAAACCCTGCATATTCCAAAGAACAAATAGAGAAGGAATTAGAAGACATTACTCCAAAACTTAAGGAAGCCTTTGACCTTATAAGCTCATCGCCGGTTACTCTGGCTCTGCACCTTGAAAGAGCTAATGTACAATTTGAAGCAATATCCGATGGGGAGCTAAAGCCGGAGCTTTTTGTCGTGGTTCCTCAGGTATCAACGGAGATGTTTTCTTTATCACTCGGGAAAGGTTTTCCGGGAGATATATTGTTCATGGATCAACTGTTGGGAATCATTGATGAGTTGGATGAGACTGATACGTTTGCTTCATTTATCGAGTATCGAGAAGAGAATGATGAGCGCATCCGATCAGTGTTCGTTGGCCCTTTAGATATTTATGGTTCTTTTAAAAGTTCACTTGGCACTCTTATTGAAGGAGCTTTGGATTATGACTTTATTTCACTCGATCCTCATTGGGGTTCCCGTCTCAGGTATGAAACTCTTTCAGAATTTTGGAAAATCTATCCGGAAAAGCACTTTTTTGATCACCCACGAAGCTGGAAAGTAAAACAAGAGACAAAGACCAGGGTGAGATTGGAAGCCAGGGGCTATTTTGGCGTTGCGCTGTATTGCTGGGTCGGAAGAACACATATTTTCATTAACGCCCCATTTGACAGCATGAGCTATGATCAAGGGTTATTATCAAACCTATTGATGGAATGTCTCGAAGACTCTCTTTCCACAAATAAAGGCACGCTTAAAAAACACCAATTCATTAAAGCCTATGACCAGCTTCAAATTCTTTTCTTCCCACATTCTCTTGTCGACGGTAATGAGAAGTTCAAGCATTTGGAACACCTCAATCCGAACAAAGAATATTGGCGAAGTGATTACGGGATGCCAGCTGAGTCCTTGTACATAATCCGGCTTGTATTTAACGACAAATTTCTGGCCCAAGCCTTTATGGAGGTCAAGGATCGTTCAATCGAAATAGCTTTGATAAATGAGGTACTTACTCAACTTGATGAAATTGCTCCGGATTCGGATATAAGATCGATAAGGGAAGTCTTAGAGCTGCAAAAGCCAAATAAACCACGGTTTAAGATATTAACAGCAAACAAAAAGGCGTCCTTTCCTAAGTTTATCAATTCTCATAAGCCGTCGATGAGCCACTTCAAGAGAGCAAAAAAGAGAATAGCTGAACTTGCGAAACAATGCGGAATGGCAGAGGGCTATTACAAAGTTGAGGATGCAAAGGTGAAGTTGAACGCTTTGCGCAATGCTGTAGTGGAAGAGGTAAATTCAGAAGTTAACAAATATGAGTTTGCAAACTCTATCCCATATATGTTGGCTCGTATCGACGCCCTGATTGATGATTACGAGCGAAGGACAATTACTATTGAATATTCGATGGAGCATGAAGTGGATTATGACAGAGCCGAGGCTTATGCTGAGCGTCATTCCAAGTATGTCACAATGCACCGTAATTATCGATATCTGATTGAGAAGTTTGTTCAATTACAGCCTAACGGTAAAATACCAGTGAGTAAAGCTGCCTTCCAGTACCTTATAGCGCTTATTGATTGGCTGCATGTCTTCTATTCCGCAAGTGATTCTCTCCATTATGGGATCGATCCTGTGGGAATGAAAGTGGATAGAAATTTCCTTGTAGATATTGAACATGAAAGTGATATGAAGGAAAAAGATAGACTATTTGGAGAGGAAGAGGCAAAAATCTCTCTGGGACTTATAGGTCAAGCCGAAGATAAGGTCTTTTCACCCCGGTCAACTCAAGAGTTACTGGATACTCTTGATAACGCATTCCGGAGCGAGTTCAATTTCACATTTAGAAGCATGATAAATGTGCTGAAGATGTTAGCCAACTGGGTAGAACATGGAAGCGGTATAGAGATGAGCCCATATTATTCTGCGAGTCTTTCTGAAATCCAAAAAGCTTGTATTCAGCGTATTGAAGGTATTGCAGGACAAGAAGTAACGCCGATAATTGAGTTTTTAACTCTTAAAAAAGATGCAGTCCTTCGTATAATTGGTCAAGATGAACCATGTCCTGATCTCCCAGTTTGGGAACACCGAAAACGTTATGCAAGATATACCTTGCGTCCTTTGATTTTGATTAAAGATAAATTTCATTGAGGGCCTTACTCCGCTAGGAAATCCGGGACTATTTGGACCGGAAATCTTTCATATGGAATGTTGCCAATTGATCTGCAAAGCACTAAAGTGCAGGAGGTCATTGAATCTGAAAAAGGACTCATTGAGGATGCCCTTGAAGAAAAGGCTTATGAAATTGCTACCAGATACACAAAATATGTGAGGAAGAAGTGTGAGTTGCATAATATAAACACTACCAATCCGTTGGACCTTGGGGATTACGATGTCCTCGCTTTAATTCCTGAAAAGAATGTTATTTTGAATATTGAATGCAAAGATATTTTGCCTCCTCATTGCTTAAAAGATGCCAAGAGGCTACGAGAAAAAATATTCGGGAGACCAGGGAAAGATTATGGACATTTTGAACAGATTGAGAAGAGGCAAAACTATCTGACAGAACATGCTCTAAGCATTGTAAATGACCTCTCCTGGCCCGTTACCAATACCTTGCCCAAAATCATAACGATATACCTGACTCGATTAACTTACTGGTGGACGCGGTTCCCGCCGAGAGAGGTACATACCATATTCTTGCGAGTTGATATGCTGGCAAAATTTATTGAGGAGTTATAGGTGAGAAGGACGGGAGACTAAGTTGACTTCCGTGGTAAATGGGTGGCATCAGGTCTACGTTCTTCAGAAACCTCTGGGAAACATAGACACTAATATTTAAACCACACTTACACCCTTGCAAGCTATCCCGTTTTTTTCATTCCCTCATAAACCCGATTTTTTTCTTAGTCGTTTCCGGAGGAATCATCATTTGCCGGATGGCTTCAAAAACACTCTTGAATCGATTATCATATTTTTTCTCCATCTCTTCGATTTTATGCCTCAACTCTTTATGGGTAGCCAGAAGTTCACGAAGTTTAGTAAAAGTTCTCATAATCTGAATATTTACAGCTATCGCCCGATCACTATTAAGAACACCTGAAAGCATAGCCACTCCATTTTCCGTAAAAGCATATGGCAAATACTTTATATTTTGTCCTCTCTTCAAGATCACAAATTGTGATCTTGAAAGCTCTGCGGCTTCTGCCTGACTCAATTGAAAGAAAAAATCCGAAGGGAACCTCTTGATGTTTCTTTTAACTGCCTGGTTCAATACCCTTGTCGCTACCCCATAGAGTTCAGCAAGGTCATTATCAAGCATAACCTTATGTCCACGGATCAGAAATATTTTTTGCTGGATCACTTCAATTGGAATTATTTCGTTCATGCCTGTCCCCTTTACTTTGAAGAGTTATTGATGTCTACAGCACAAGTCCCCGAACGACCGCTTCATTATAACATACTGAGGATTGCTTGGAAGCTCGCAGGTGTTAAAGAGTGAATGCTGCTCCCTTTATATCTACACCTTAGCCTCGCCAACCATCCATCTGCGTGAAAAGGAAAACGATGAAGGCCCTTATGAATATAAAGTAAACCATCTCTGCCGAGCGTACCTATTTTCTGCCGCAGCAGACACATTCGTTATCTTTATAGAGAGGGTACTTCCTGAATTCCATATTCATGGTGTTAAACCAGAGCATCTTTGACATCAGGGGGGAACCGTAGCCTGTCAGGAGCTTTATAGCTTCCAGGCTCATAAGACAGCCGAGCGTTCCAGAGACGGCACCGAGCACAGCAAAACCCAGTTCCTCCCAATCCGGGTTGTCATCAGGGAACACACAGTTAAGGCAGGGCGTTATCCCGGGGACTATATTAAATAAATATCCCTCCATGCCGTTCATGGCAGCCTCAACCATCAGGACTTCATTGTCAACACAGGCCCTGTTCAGAAGTCTGCGTTCATAAAAATTGGGCCGTGCTGAAAGGACAATATCTGTCCCGTCAAGAAACCTGCCGACATTTTGCTCAGTGAAACGCTCGTCTATTATTTCGACATCAACGTCAGGGTTTATTTCCGCTATGGTTTTTTTCGCCTGTATTACCCTGCTCTTCCCTATCCAGTCGTGCTTCATCAGTATCTGTCGGTTCATATTGGAAAGGGTCAGGTCCCCTGAGTGGATGAAAACCATTTTCCCAATTCCCGCCATAGCCAGATACAGCGCCGCAGTGCCGCCGAGACCTCCGACTCCTGCAATGAGTGCAGTCGAGGCCTTAAGCTTCTGCTGATGCTCCACGGCAAACCCTTGCAGCATCATCTGCCTGCGATACCTTTCCAGTTCCCTTTCATTTAGCGCGGTATCGATTTCAGTTGACCATTTCACAATACTCTTCTCCTATTTTTGCATGCAGTGTTTCGAGTTCCATGTCTTTGTCTTCACCCAGGGTGCCGCATGCATCAGCCCTGCATTGCCTGCAGTGGGTCATCTGTGGCATAAAATGCCTGCACCTGTCCCGCATTTCTGTTAGAGCACTGTGAGAGGGCCTTTGTATGGACTCAAATTCGGCCTTTGGAATCAGGGGCATTATGTTATGAATTGTTGCCTTTCTCATTTTGGCCAGACTTGCTATCAATGGGATTTCCGCATCATTTATTCCGGGAATCATTACAGTGTTCACTTTTACGACAAGGCCGGCTTCAGTAGCCATGTCGATTCCCCTCCACTGATTATCGATAATAATTTGTCCGGCCTCTATGCCGGTAACGCGTTTTGAGTTAAAGATTGCCCATGAATAAATCTTTTGTGCTGTCTCAGGCAGGACTGCATTGACTGTTACGGTAATACTCCCGACCCCGGCCTCGATAAGTTCGCTCAGCCTGTCCGGAAGGAGCAGCCCGTTTGTTGAGATACAAAGTATCAATTCGGGGAATTCTCTGTTAATGGCTCTCATGGTTGTATAGGTGGCATCATTTGCGAGAGGATCTCCAGGGCCTGCAATACCGATTACCGTAAGTTTTTCATTCCGTAAAACAAGCGACCTCACCCTATCCAGCGCCTCATGGGGAGTCAGTACCCTGCTGGTAATTCCGGGCCTTGACTCATTGGCGCAGTCGTACTTTCTTATGCAGTATTTACATTGTATATTGCATGCCGGCGCTACCGGCAGATGGACCCTGCCGAACCTGTCATGTGCCTTTTCAGAAAAGCATGGGTGTTGATCAATATTGAAACTGTTGCCGTGTAGTCTTCCTGTTGGTTCCATTTCATTCCTCTCTTTCTGTCATCAGATCGTTTATAGATAATTAGTAAAGAGCAATAGCCGTGCCAATGAGCAACTGTCTGATTTTTAAGAATAGCGAAGCTTGCACTTCTTTGAGGAATTACAACATTGAAGGCATCGAGACATAATTGAATTGACGATTTGTCTGTGACAGATGTTAAGCGGGGCAAAGAACAAGTTTGATATTTTATATAGAGTGGGCCGGAATGATCAGCTTGTAAACATTTTTCTTGTCAAAAAAACAATCGCCACGAGTATCACTGCGCCCAGTATATTCTGCATGGTTTGAGGTTTGTATCTGGCGGCCCCCATGAATGACCCTGAAGCGCTGCCGAGCACGACCGCAGCGATTGGCAGCATGATATTGGAGAGATCGATCGAGTTGAACTGGAGCCGCGCGATCAGGCCGGAGACGGAATTGAGGAGAATGAAAATCACGCCGCAGGCCGCGGCCTCCTTTTCCGACCCTAATCCCAGGATAATTATTATTGGGACAAGATAAATACCCCCTCCGATGCCGACAATGCCGGCAATGAGTCCGAGGACAGAGCCCACCACCAGCGAAAGGGCTATTTTCCCTGACTGTCCGATGTTAAGGGTCATGGTTACCCTTTCCCAGACATACAAACGCAGCGCCACAAAAAATAAAGTTACCAGGAGTATCCCGTAAAAGAGTCCTTTGGGAAGTTGAAGAGACCCTCCCAGGTATGACATGGGTATTGACGTCACGAGGAAGGGGAAAAGCAGTTTCAGCCTGACATGTTTAGAACGAATAAAGTTAACACTGCCCACTGTGGTCACAAGCAGGTTCAGCGTTAAAGAGATCATGGGAATCGCCGCTGCACTCACCCCGAAAATTGCCATCAGCGCGGTATAAGAAGACCCGCCGCCGAGACCGACAGAGGAATAGGTAAAGGCCACTGCAAAAAACAGCGGGGACAGTACATAGGGTGAGATGAAAATGTCTTCCAACTCGCTCATTCTCCTTTCGTGGTTATTCTTCTGCGAACTCTTATCATACAGAGAAGTCGTGTGTCTTTCCACCACTGGCTGAGATAATTAAAATCACCTTCTCTCTGTCTGCGGCCTCTATGCAGCTTCTACATGCGTCTGACATTTCTTTGTGCACGTCCTGGCGCATGACTCGCAGCCTATGCAGTTTTGGGGATTTATTATCGACATGACTTTATTGCCCATGTCGTCTCCGTACTCGTCTTCACCTTCAAAAGGTTTTTCAATAAGCTCAAGCACGCCCCTGCCGCATACTTTATAACAACGGCCGCAACCGATGCATTTTTCGACATTGATTGATTCAAGAAATTTCGGCGTCCAGGTTTGGCCGCCTCTTGTGTAATTTGTAATCGCCATTTTATGAAATCGCCTCCCCATTCATTTCACCGGTTCTTACTCTCACAGCGCCTTCAATGGGTGAAACAAATATCTTTCCGTCTCCGCGCTTGCCTGACTGGTTGACCTTGATGATCGATTTCACAATCTTGCTGACAACATCATCAGGGACAACTATCGTGAGCATCCTCTTCGGCACATACAGGGCGACCTTCGGCAGGGTATGCTCAAGCGCATACGCGGACGGGGTCGGCTTTAATTTAACTGTCGTGCAGAAACTCTCAGGCATTTCAGAATCCATCTCCGCGCACATCGCACCCTTTTGTTTTCCTCTTCCATCCACACTCTGAATTGTGAGGGAAGAATATCCCAGTTCATCAAGGACCTTTTTGGTTTCAGGCAGCTTGTCTCTCCTTATGATCGCGGTAATCTCTTTCATAACACCATCTCCCCTGT
>JAGVNU010000035.1 GCA_020053105.1 Thermodesulfovibrionia bacterium | reverse complement strand
GATAACCTATCCCATATCGTCCACACTGCTTGCGGCGCCGAAGGTTCAGTTTGTCCGGGGATTTTCTTTCCTGGGAAGTTCCTTTATCTATGTGATTTTCGATGAAGGTACGGATATCTACTGGGCGAGAAGCCGGGTGCTGGAATATCTTCAGGCCGTGAAGTCCAAGATTCCCTCGGATGTCAATCCCGTACTAGGCCCGGATGCTACAAGCGTCGGCTGGGGCTTTTCCTATGCCGTTGTCGACAAGACGGGCAAACACAATCTGGCGGAGCTCCGCAGCCTCCAGGACTATAACATTAAGCTGGCTCTGGAAAGTGTGCCCGGCGTTTCCCAGGTGGCCAGTCTGGGGGGGTTTGTTAAGCAGTATCAGATAACTATCGATCCCAACAGGCTTTTAGCCTTCAATATACCTCTCATGTCGGTGATGGAGGCGGTAAGGAAGAGCAACCGCGACGTGGAAGGACGGGTGCTGGAGTTTTCCGGCATCGAATACATGATACGAGGGCGCGGCTATATTAAAGGGTTAAAGGACCTGGAAAATATTTCCGTGGGCGGCAACGGCCTGGGTACCCCTGTTCTGTTGAAGGACGTGGCCACCGTGAGGATTGGCCCGGAGATACGAAGAGGATTGGCGGATATTAACGGCAAGGGTGAAGTGGCTGCAGGGATTGTCGTGGTAAGGTTTGGAGAAAATGTCCTCGATGTGATCGAAAGAGTCAAGGAAAAGATAAAAACAACTATCGCGCCCAGTCTCCCTAAGGGCGTGGAGATCGTCACCACCTACGACCGTTCCGACCTGATTCTGCGTTCCATTGATACCCTCAAGGAAGAGATCATTAAGCTGGCGATTGCCGTAAGCGTTGTCTGCATCGTATTTTTGTTTCATCTGCCCAGCGCTTTAGTGGTCATTCTCACCCTGCCCATTGCCATTATCATTTCCTTCATCTGTATGTATTATTTAGGTGTAACGTCAAATATCATGAGCCTTAGCGGGATTGCCATAGCCATCGGTGCCATGGTGGACGCCTCAATCATCATGGTGGAAAACGCCCACAAAAAGCTTGAGGAATGGGAAGAAAAGGGCCGACCGGGAAACCGCACAGATGTTATAATCGAGGCAGCCAAGGAGGTGGGGCCGTCGCTTTTCTTTGCCCTTCTCGTTATCAGTGTGGGTTTCCTGCCTGTTTTCACCCTTCAGGCCCAGGCAGGAAGGCTTTTCAAGCCCCTTGCCTATACAAAGACCTTTGCTATGCTATTTTCCTCCTTTCTCGCCGTTACATTGACCCCGGTGCTGATGACAATCTTTATCAAAGGCAATATCAGGCATGAGGATAAAAACCCAATCAGCATCATACTCCGCAAGCTTTACGAACCCGTGGCTCGTTTTTCCCTGCGCTTCCGTAAAACCGTGATTTTTCTTGCCGTGATCGTCATGGCACTGACCGCCTATCCCTTTCTGAAACTTGGGTCGGAATTCATGCCGCCGCTCTACGAAGGCACGCTCTTTTATATGCCCGTTACCGTACCTGCGGCCTCCATCACCGAGGTCTCCGGTCTGCTGAAGCTGCAGGACAGGATATTAAAGAAGTTTCCTGAAGTGGCTTTAGTTTTCGGTAAGGCCGGACGTGCGGAAACGGCCACCGATCCGGCGCCTCTGGAGATGTTTGAGACGGTCATCAATCTGAAACCGGAAGCCGAGTGGCGCAAGGGCATGACCGTAGAAGCCCTGAAAAGCGAGATGAATGACGCCCTGACCATACCGGGGGTGGCCAATTCCTTTACCATGCCCATCAAGGCGCGGATTGACATGCTCTCTACGGGCATCAGGACGCCCGTGGGTATCAAGGTCCTTGGCCCCCGCATTGATGAGTTGGAGAGAATAGGCAAGGAGATAGAAAACGCGGTGAAGGACGTTCCCGGCACCAGAAGTGCCTACGCGGAACGGCTGACTACGGGATACTTTATGGATTTCAATATCAAACGCGAAGAAATCGCCCGCTACGGTCTTAGTGTTGATGATGTGCAGGAAGTTGTCCAGACCGCGGTGGGAGGGATGAACCTGACTACCACCGTTGAGGGACGAGAACGCTATCCCGTCAATGTGAGGTATGCGCGGGAATTACGGAATGATGTGGAGAAACTAAAGCGGGTACTGGTGCCTGTGAGGATGGGTGGGCAATCCGCCGGTGGCGCCATGGGCAGTACTTCTGCCGGCTCCCCTTCCATTGTTCAGGTGCCGATTGGACAGTTAGCAGATATCAGGATCATTAAAGGACCAACGGGTATAAAGAGTGAAGCCGGGCTGCTGTCGTTATACGTCTATCTGGATTTTTCCGGCAGGGATGTGGGCGGTTACGTGGATGACGCGAAGAAACGGGTCGCCTCCATAAATATACCTTCAGGATACCGTCTGGAGTGGAGCGGGGAGTACGAGTATCTGGTAAAAACGCACGACAGATTAAAGATGGTTGTCCCGCTTACGGCGCTCATTATCTTTGTGCTTATCTTTTTCAACACAAAGAGCATAACTAAGACGATGATCGTTCTTTTAGCCGTGCCCTTCTCGCTGGTCGGCTCCTTCTGGCTGCTGTATCTCCTCAATTATAATATGAGCATTGCCGTATGGGTGGGGATCATCGCCCTGGCGGGTTTAGACGCTGAAACCGGGGTCGTCATGCTCCTCTATCTTGACATCGCCCATGAGAAGTGGCGTCAGGAAGGCAGGCTGCTAAGTCAGGCTGATCTCAGGGAATCTGTAATGTATGGTGCCGTGAAAAGAATTCGGCCCAAGATAATGACGGTGAGCGTGATCCTTGCAGGACTTATCCCGATTATGTTCAGTCATGGTACAGGCGCGGATGTGATGAAGCGAATCGCCGCTCCGATGGTAGGCGGCGTAATTACATCCACTATTCTTGAACTGGCGATATATCCGGCCATTTACATGCTATGGAAAGGGAGAGAGTTCAAAAAAAGTTAGACCTTAACCTCTTTAGCGGTAAATACCTCATCTACCATAAGGTTCTCGAATCGGAAGGTACTGTAGGTTGCCAAAATCTTTGCATATCCATAGTCAAGTGGCTCCACGCCTCTGTAGTAGGTCTTCTTTTCTACCTGGTCATTTACTGTCCTATGATCCTCCACAACAATACATCCACTCTTTATCAGACAGGCACAGTCCCTGAAACGAGCCTCCAGTTCAGACGGTTTTGTATCTTCGTTAATATCATAGATGGCTATATCTGCTTCTGCCCCTACCCCTAAATGCCCTTTATTTTTTAAACCAAGGATATATGCAGGATTATGCCTGGTAATCCTTGCAATGTCCAGGAGAGAGTACTCAAAATCTGGAAGCTCTTTATCGAATAGGTTTCTTCTATTCTCTGCCTTCATCAACCACGATAATATCTTAGGATACGCCTCAAATGAGGCATTGGAAGGACTGTCCGTGGAAAAAGATATATGATTAGATGGCTGGCTAAGGGCAAGTTTAAAGGCAAAAAATGGGGCTTCACTCCCAGAGACTTTTCCTTTCGAGAACACAATATCCTCTGAAAGCCCCATATCTACCCTCCCGAAAACCTTGCCAACGGCCTGTTTAGGATTTGATATCCTTAAGTTTTGCTCAAGATCGAATAATCCTAAATCTACGGTGGCCCCTGCGTTAAGGTAGTTCAAGACCTTCCGGTAGGCTTCTTCATTGTTTATGGCTGACCCAACATGGGAGAAATGGAAGCCTCCGGGATTTTCAATCTCTTCACCAAAGAGTTCAGGGGAAGTATGCATGATTATCCTTGGGATGCTTTCCCTGCTCATTCCTGAAAAG
>JAGVNU010000029.1 GCA_020053105.1 Thermodesulfovibrionia bacterium | reverse complement strand
CTCCACAGTCCCTTTTTCGCGTGCCATGTCCATCACCGTATTCTGGGCCTTCCGGTTAAGGATAAGCCGGGTAGAATCCGCCTTAGGGTCGCAGCCGATAATCATACATTTGCGTCCGGCCTCGGCCAGCGCAGCGACCAGGTTTTGTGTTGTTGTTGATTTTCCGATTCCGCCCTTTCCGTAAATTGCTATCTGTCTCATTCAATATCTCCTTTCAAGGTTTGCGTTAATGTTTAATGGTGTAATGCCAAAACCGTGCCAGCGCATAACTAAGCGTTTTTTCAGAATAGAGGAGTTTGACTTTGATACACTAATGTATTGACGAGAACAATAATGTTACATATAGTCCAATAATGTTATTTAATCATGAAGACAGGGACTTGATTTATTCAATCCGGGTCTTTTTGGAATCAAATATCTTATAATTAATACACCATATGCTTAAGAAACTTGGCAGAAACATAACTGTCTTTAATGCAATCGCGTTTACCGTGGTTTTATTGGTCGGCGGGGTAAGCATGGTGTTTGCAAAAAACATTTTGCATAATGCATACAAAATCGAGGAAGAAAGCGAGCATATATCCATTATTCATAGTATTCATACAGATGCCTATCGATTGGTGCTTGCCATGCATCATTTCCTCATAGACGCTGACAAAATATATGCCCGTGAAGCTATTTCACTGATCTCGCAAATCAAGACGGAGACAGAAAACTATAAAGCGGTTGAAGCCGCTGAACTATATGCAGAAAGGAACCTGGAGATTGAACTATTAAACTCCATCCTTGAGGACATCCGGCAGCTCGGCGCACTTACTCAATTTTTTGAAGACTATTCAAAGACGAGTGTTCTTGACAGAGATGAGCTGATGGGATTTGAGACTTTTGCATATGATCTTGAGGCTTCCGCGTTAAAGATAAATGAGATCCATTTTAACAAGATAAGATATTGGCAAGCCGAGTCATTATCAAGCATGTCGATAATCGCAGTTTATTATGCAGTGTTCTTATTTATAGGCGGTATTTCTATTTTTATCGGACATAAATTTCTGAAGAAAAACGTTGTCGATCCGATAAAAATTCTCGACAGCGCTACTCTGGAGTTTGCAGAAGGGGCCCTCGACAAAAGGGTCCATACGCATTCCCATACGGAAATAGGCCGGCTCTATCAGTCCTTTAATAAAATGGCGGAAAAACTCCAGCAAAATGATATGCATTTGAGAAGGTTTAATGAGGTGGCGGCCGGCGTCAGTCATGAGGTGAAAAACCCTTTGAATGTGTTGTCAGTGGCAGCTCAAAAGATTTTGAAAAAACTTTCAGGTCAGTCCGGATCTGACCCTGAAGTTTATAAATGGGCTTCTTATACGAAACATGAAATCAACAGGATCAATAATATTCTTGAGGAGTTTGTCAAATTTGCAAAATTCCCGGAGCCCCAGTTCTTTGAAAATGATATAACCGGGGTCATTAAAGAGGTCGCTGATCTGATTTCTGAAAATGCAAAGATCTCGGGCGTAACAATTAAATTGTCCCTGCAGGAGAACGTGCCGATTTTCAGATTTGATGCAAGGCAGTTAAAGGAAGTGCTGATGAATCTTTCCAAGAATGCTGTCCAGGCCATGAAAAACGGCGGCATGCTGGAGATAAAAACAGCTGTTGCTGATGAGAAAGTCTTTATCCATGTTACAGATACCGGAGAAGGCATATCGGAAAACAATCTCGATAAAATATTTACCTCGTTTTTCAGCACCAAAGAGGGAGGCCTGGGGCTGGGGCTTCCCATTGTTCAGAAGATCATAGAGAGCCACGGGGGCAAAATAAGTTGTACAAGTCACAGCGGGAAAGGAACAACCTTTGAGATAATCCTTCCTGTGAAAAGAGGGCAAGCTTTGCTATGAAATCGTCTGTTCTGATAGTTGATGATGACAAGACAATTCGTCAAGAGCTGGCGGAATATTTGTCGAATGATTATGTTGCTTACACTGCATCTAATGGCTATGAGGCGGTCAGGACCATTAATGAAAACAGTGATATCGAGGTTGTCCTTAGTGATCTGAAAATGCCTGAAATGGACGGGATAGGATTGTTAAAAAAAATACAGGACAACAATAGAGATATAGTCACTATCTTTATGACTGGATATTCAACTATAGAGTCGGCAGTCGAGGCCATGCGAAGGGGCGCGTACGATTATCTGACAAAACCGCTCGATCTGGACAAGCTGGAGATAACGATAAAAAATGCAATTGATAATAAGAAATTACGGGCGGAAAATATCATGCTCAAAGAGCGGATAAGGGAAAAATATGATTCCGTCGAAATTATCGGAAGCTCGAAAAAAATAAAAGAAATTATGGAGCTGATCAAGCGCGTATCAGCTACGAAGGCGACCGTGCTGATTCTGGGTGAAAGCGGGACAGGGAAAGAGCTTGTAGCCAATGTGATCCATTATAACAGCCTCGTTGCAAACGGCCCGTTTATAAAGGTCAACTGTTCCGCCCTGGCTGAAGGCGTATTGGAGAGCGAGCTTTTCGGGCATGAAAAAGGCGCATTTACAGGCGCGATATTTATGAAGAAGGGCCGGTTCGAACTTGCAGACGGAGGCACACTTTTCCTTGATGAAATCGGGGACCTCCCCCCGTCTATTCAGGTGAAGCTCCTGAGATTTTTACAGGAGTCGGAATTCGAAAGGGTCGGCGGAACAAAGACTATTAAGGTTGACGTGAGGATTATTTCCGCAACCAACAAAAATCTTGAACAACTTGTCGCGGAAAACAAATTCAGAGATGATCTATTCTATAGATTAAAGGTAATATCTATTGAAGTGCCGCCATTACGGGAGAGGCAGGAAGATATCCCGTTACTTGTGGATTATCTCCTTAAAATATTTACGGAGACCCATCACAAGCAGATAAATGGGATAGACCCTGATGCCATGAAAATAATCAAATCCTATAACTGGCCCGGCAATATCAGGGAATTAAAAAATTGCATTGAAAGCGCTGTTGTCATGACCATCGGGGACCGGATAACCGTTGAAAGCATGACTCCGTATCTCACTTTAAAGCATCTGGCCAGAGTTTCAGGCAAATCTCCTGAAAATCTTTCTGAACTCGAAAAAAACGCCATCCTAGCCGCCCTGGTCAAATATCACGGCAATAAGGCAGACGCGGCCAGTGCATTAGGAATCGGTCTGACAACGCTTTACAGGAAACTGGAGAAGTACGGCGCTGAGGTATAACAGCCATAATTTCATCTCCTGAAAATTACATTTGTTCCTATAGCTTAAACCTGTTCAACTCCATTTCAAGCGTCTCGATTTTAGTCAGAACAGATTTGTAATCTGCAGCAGAAGCGTCCATGTCCCCGGCATCTGCTTTTAATACCTTGACGGATTCTGAAATGTCCGCATACTTTTCATTTATGGCAGCAAACCTGTCCCTAATGCTCTTTATCATAATGTTAAGTTCATATGCGATATCTTTAAGCTCATCTTTTTGCCTGAGGGTCATGCCCGCAGAAAGGTCGCCTGTTGCAATCTTCCTGATATCTTTCTGCATCCGGTAAAGAGGCCCGGTGATCTTTCTTATCAGCCAAAGCCCGGTAACTATTAAAAGAGCAGCGACAAAGAGTAAATTAATAATATTGATATTTATAAAAAGAGGCCTGAGCAGTTCGTCCGTTGATTTTATGTTTATGTGAGTGCTCCACATAAGGCTTTCCAATTTTATTAAAGCAAGGTAATTGAAGACCACACTTGTCAAAATACTGCTAAGGATGCAGACGATTACAAATGAGCTTACAAATTTCATCTGCAGCTTTGTATCGTTAATATATTTGCGTCTCCTGAATTTCACCTTCATCCTCCTTACTTAATATGGCATTCAAGACACAGTCTGCTGCGTCTGTTATTTATAACAAGCATGAAATTTTCTTTAGAATAAATGTTGTGACACGTGCCGCAGCCTATCTTGCCGTCAAATAATTTAATTTCCCTGTTTATCATGCTTGCGGGCCTGTAATTGCGGGCCTCCCTTGAGCTGATGTTTTCGTACGAGGTCCCGATAGGGTGCTTGAATGCGTTATTGATGTGGCTCCACGTGCCCGCGCCAAGACCATTTACAGACGCTTCCATCTGAGAGTCGTGGCATTCGATGCATCCCAGCGATGTCCTGTCAATGCGCGTTGAGCTGTCTGTCACTTTATATGTCCCGATATGAATATTTTCAAATACGATATGCCCTTTCCCGTCCAGTTTATGGCAAACCTTGCAAAAAAAGACGCCTCTGACCTGTCTCCTCAACAAGTAATTATTTTCAGCAAAGTATTCGTCCTCTGCAGGATGAACAATGTGGCATGTAACGCATGTAAGTTTACCCTCAATCAGAGGCATGTCCTTTGGGATGGAGAGCTTTGGATATAAATCAGTAGGATGAGATTTTGTCTTGCCGGCTCCAGGGTGGCAGGTCTCACATCCGGAAGTAACATCGGGGCTGAGATCCATAGGTCTGTTTTTCACATCATAATGACATAAGACGCATTTACCAACTGCGAACTCGTGAGGGTTTCCTGATAAGCCGTAAACCGTTACAACACAGATTAAGATAAGACCCGGGATAAACAGGTTATACTTCATAGCTTTATAGCGCTGAGGAGTTTTTTTATTTCGTTGTCCAGTCCAGAAATCTTCTGTCGTGCGACAGCAGTATCTTTGTCTTCTTCCATCAGGGCCTGATGTTCTGCTACAGCGGCTTTTAACATCCGGACTTCCGACGCAAGCATGGTGACTCTGCCATTAAAACTTTGAGTCATATGATTGACAGATTCTGCAAATGAATGAATGGCATCGTTCTTTCTGAAGTTTACTCTCGTGTCCAGTCTGCCTTCACTGACGGCTTTTGCATATAATTTAATCCTGAACAGTGGACCTGCTATCCTGTGGGTATAAATAATCCCTGCAACTACTATCCCGATAAAAATCATGATCGAGAATAAAACATTGATCTTCAACGTCCTGATTATGAGGGTCTCTTTTATTTCAGCGATTATTAACAGGATTGCACTGTAATGAGTGTTGAGTGGTCTGTTAATGTTCAAATAAACAAAGACAGCCGATACGGCAGAACTGATAATAAAGATGCAAAGCACCAGCAAGACAAGCCGCGTTAAATAGCCCCTGGTCATTATATTACTCATGCTTGGGTCCTTAGGCGGCTTTGACATTTATGGATATACCACAGGTTCATGTTTTATCCCATGGCAGTTGAGAAAGCACCTGCCGCTGAATGTCCCAAGGTCTTCAAACCTTAACTCCCCCAGATCAGTAGGCTGCACAATTGTAAGATCAAAGTTGATAAGATGACTGTTGTTCTGGGGATTGCCCTGGCCAGAGCTGATCCCGTGCGCATCATGGCAGGCGGAGCAAGGAGTGTTTTCTACTGCAATATGTCTATTGTGCTTAAAGCTCTGGTCACCAAGGATGCTGTTTCTGTCATGGCATTTATAACATATGGCATATGCCGCAGGGCTTTCTGTAGTGTAATCCTGCGTAGTGTAGTTTTTTTCAAGAAGGTATCTGTTATTTGATCCATGCGGTCCCTTTGGTCCGGAAGAGTTGTCGTTATTGTGACAGTCTGTGCAGAATATCCTGCTGGTTGTAGTGTAAGGAGGCAAAAGGCTCGGGACATTCGGATTTTTCCCTGCTGCATCTACCGGATGATATGACGGGTTTGACGGATCAAACTCAAGCCTTGTATTAAGCTGTGCTATCTGTCGGGTAAGAGGTAAAGTGGTTGTCACATTATATTCCGCATGACACTTGAAACATATCTCGTCCAGATTTGATGACACAGGGACCTGCTGCCCCCCTGCATTAATACCCTTCACGCCTTTATTCGCGCCTGATACCTGGGGAGCTCCCGGCGACGGAGTGGAATTTGACTGATGAGGGTTATGACAATCAACGCATTCAACATGTTTCTGGACAGCGCCTGATGTAAAATCCTCCGCCGGGTCATGTATGCCCGCATAATCCTGAATGCCGTGTTTATACGGTTTTGCAAACTCTATCTCAATATTTTTTCCTGCCACATTGCCGTTATGGCAGACAATACAGGTGTCTTCTTCAAAGGTATAATTCAGGAGCCTCGCATGCCCTCCGGCTGTGTGAGGCCGATGGCAGTTCTCGCATCCGTTTTGGGACACCGTGTTATAAGGTGTATGCTGCCATGGGTCTGTGCCGGAGCTGTTCCATGCGGCATCGGATGTCTTATGTGAACTTGATGCCCATCCATTCCTTTGATGGCATGATGTGCAGATGCCCGAATAGATGTTTTGCATAACAAGGAATTGACCATAGGTGTCACTGTGAGGGTCATGGCATGCTGTGCATTGGAGCTGGTTATTTTCATCAAGCCTTACCTGCGGCGGCAATATGGACGGATCCACAAGTTCACCATTGGCAATTGCAAGGGAGGAATCATAAACAAACGACACCGGGTGGTCGTCAGAGAGGTCCGTCCCGAGCCTTGAAGCCCCTTCGGGCATAAAACGCAGGCCTCCGGCAAAAGGTATCTCCCCCGGTCTTGAGACCAATGCCCCAAGCGCGATCGTGCCGTCATGACAGCTCAGGCACATCTTCGATGCCCCTGTGGGTTGTCCAACTGATGCATAAAGCGTTGAGCTCTCATATGTAATATAATTCTGCGTTGTGTCACTGCGGTTCCATAGATATGGCACATCGCCTCTTGCATTATGAGGGGTGTGACAGAATATGCATATCTCTGCCTCAGTAGTTGATTTTATTGAGCCGGGGCCGGAGACTGAAAGATTGTGTTTCGTGGCGGCAATGCTTCCCCCGTAGCTGTCGCTTATGGGGAAGAGCGACCCGATTGTCAAAGATGTATATGCAATGATTTGTGCCGTCATACCCGTGAAGACGGGTATCCGGCAGCCTTTGTTTTTCGTAGAAACCCGGAATCGAGCCGAACCGACTGGATCCCCGATTACTACCTCGGAAATGACAATCCAGGACTTTCGCAAGAGCTTCATTAATATACGCCCCCTGCCTTTCAAATTTATCCTCATTTATTTAAAAGGTCTCCTTCTTTTATATATTTAAAGACCTGCACCCTTTGGTTATAGGAATCAGAGATATAGATGTTGTCGTTTTTATCTATGAAAATACCGGAGGGAAGCCAGAGTTCTCCATATTTTTTTCCCGGACCGCCGAATGCCAGAAGAAGCCTGCCGGCCCTATCAAATATCTGGACATTGTCAAACAGCGCATCGACGACGTATATGTTTCCATCGCTGTCAATCGCAACACCCCTTGGTCTTGAAAAATTACCGGGGCTGTCTCCCGGTTTTCCGAAGTAATTGAAAAATGTTCCATCAGGCGTAAATATCTGGACCCTGAAATTAAGGGAATCCGATACAAAGATATATCCATCCCCTGAGACGGAGATATTTGTGGGGGAATTAAACATCTCCCTGTCCTTGCCCTTCTTGCCGATTGTGCCCTTTAGTCTGTAATTCTCAAGGTCATATCTTATGATCGCGGAATTAAGCGTATCTACCACAAGGAGTTCACCGGTCTTTTCATTTACAGCTATTCCTGTCGGCCTTTTCAGAAATCCTCTTCCTATCTCACCGACATATTCCTTGCCGCTGTCTTTAAATATCTTTACAACTGCATCTTTTGAATCAGAGACATAAATATGCCCCCTCGCATCAATTGCTATATCAATAGGAGACATAAATGAGGTCCCTCTCCGGGGGAATGTATAATAGACGCCTTTGGCTTTATCAAAGACATGGACACGATTTTTCGAACCATCGACGACAAAAAGTCTCCCTTCGATATCTGTTTCAATTCCATAAGGGGAAACAAGCCCGTCTTCTTCCTTTGGACCGCTCAAAAACCTGATGACACTCTTAAAGGCCCCATCCCTTATGTTTAAATCCTCCGGCTTTGTTATTGAATTAACAAACCGTATCCTCGGATTTTCAGGCGGCTTCGGCCAGCTTATATCAGGCAAGGGGTCTCTTACCTCAACAGCCTGCCTGAAACAGCCTGCTGTGCTGAAAATCAATAAAATAATGGCCACATAATATTTCATATTCCACCCTGCGCGTCATGCGCTAAAACAACATCTTCTTAACCTCAACCAGCACGTAATGGTTGTTATGACTCTGCTGAGACGCCCTGTCTTCTTCATTTAAGAACTTATAGCTAAGACCGCCGCTCCATACCCGATAGGCCCATTCATATGCAGCCAGAAATCCTGAATCAACAGTATCTTTACCATTGCCGGATGTTTTATTCCTGGAGCCCCCAAACCTCAACCTGCTCCAGCTCGTGGTAATAAACTGGAAATCAGACCTGATGCCGTTAAACCTCTCAATATCGCCTGTCTCTTTAAACCTGTTTTCTCCATAATTGCCTGAGATATTGAAAAAGGTTTTATCGGACGGTCTCAATGTAACAGCCTCTTCAACACGCCACCTTGTAACGGGAACATTTGTTGTCTGCAAATCCTCAAACTCAAAGGTCGTCCTGTTCCATTTCCAATCAAGGCTCGTCCCAACCGCATGGATACTGTCATCCGTCAGCTTTTCAGGCGGGGTACCTGCAATAATATTCTGTTTGGATTGACTAAACCTGTAGTAAATCCTCCATGCGGACCAGAGGTTTAGAGATATGCCGTAGGATTGGTTAAATATCGAGTAATCAAAAGGGGGGTTATTATTATATCTGTAATCAACAAGCACTTCCTGCCCGCTGCTGATCCCCCCGCCTGTGATACGGCTGATTCTCACAAAGGAATCTATTTCAGCTACCCTGTAATCTATGTCCTTTATATAAATAACAGCGCCTGTACCATTTGTTATCCCGATAGAATCCGGATCAACATGTTCGTTTGCAAGCAGTGCAATTACGCCGTCCTGCAAGGTGACCGGTTCGTCTAAAACCTGAATTATGCCCGGCTCAAAATCCTGATCAGCTATTGTATAATTAAATCCCATGTTGATATTCAGCGTCCCGTTCGGGACTTCCCTGTTATAATTGAAATCCACCCCGCTCCTGTATAAATATATTCTGCCCCCGGTAAATGTATTTGAAGACGCATCTGCATTTATTGATGTCAGCAGTGTTTCATAGAGAAGATGTGTCAGGTTGAAGTCTATCGACTTTGTTTCCGTAGTGAATGACTCGGACGAATTTCTGTCATACCGGAATGTATAGTTAGTAGACAGGTTCTCAAGGTGTCTCCATTGGAGGTCCTCGGACAAATTATATCCCGTGCTTTCAGCAAAATCACCCTGTGTGGAGTTATAGCTCAGTCCGGAGGAAAGTGTGACATCCCCGTCTTTTGTAAGGTTATAAAAATTCTGGAGTATGGCGTTTTGTGTCTCCAGACTGACAGGCGCTCCCTGTGTCGTCTGAATGCTGTCCATGTATGAGGCGTTCAGCAATGTCTGGCCGAGATGTCTGTCATATTTCATATTCAGTCTGAATTCATCGCTTTCCCCGCCGGTGGTAAAAAATCCCTCCTGGGAACTCTCCTCGTGGTTATAATCGATAGTTGCAGGAAGGACCCTGTACTTGAACATTAATGCAGCGCCGTATGTATCAGACTCTGTCTTTGACCTTTGGGCAAAACTGCTTGCCAGCGTTGAGAGTTGTTTGTTTGCATAAAGCCTTAATGTGTAGGGTTTATTTTTTAAGAATGTGAGTTCCGTGAAATAACCCTCAAAAAACGATCTTGTTGTCCTTTCTTCTCCGTCATCAGGACGGGTAAAGGACTGTTCCCATTGCGGCGATAATTTAATTATGTATGAAGCCAGTGCAGGATGGTATATCCATCCCTCTGTTTTAATGTCAAGCCTTTCTGAAAGGGTATGAGAGGTATCTTCCCTGTTTATATCAGGGCCCGTCCTCTGGTCTTCCTCAAATTCATAGGAAGCATCAAGACCGAGCACCGGTCTTTCAATCAGGAAATAGCTCCTTGCATGCGCCTTCTTTTCAGTTAATGAAATAACCATAACAATACAAAGCAGTACCAGGGCACAATTGTTTACCCGTCTTTTCAAGAACATAACCAGATAAGATTCCCTCCATTACCTCAGAACTGCTCATTATAGTCCTTCTTGAGTAAAAGACTGTCCTTCCCTAAATGCGGATTATGGCATGATATGCATTCATCACCTGTCTTATGACTTTCGCTTTCTCTCATAAGTCCCTTTGCATGGCATCCGGTGCATAACTCAACAGAATTTTTCTTAACCAGCAGATACTGGTGTTCGGATTGGTGGGGCTGGTGACATAAGATGCACTCACCCTGGGCTGAGGGTCCATGCAGCCAAAGCTGCCTGCGGTAAGCGGTCTCTTGTGACTTGGATGTGTGACAATCCTGGCATAACTCAGACAACGGCATTACCAGCCTTCCGGCCACATCCCCAAGCAATGGAATGGCACCCCCTTGTGTATCGGTCTTCCTGAATGAGAGTGAGCCTGAGGATTCATGACACTGGGAACATTGATTCTGTGCCTTTGGCCCATGAATAAAATGAGTTAGCTGTTCTACGGCCTTTTTTTCTTTTATTTGAGATGGCATTTCCACCCCTTCCTGTATTATCACTGCCTTTTTCTCTTTTCCCAGGGGCGGAAATATAAAGACAAGTATCTTCCGCTTTGTATATTGGTCACAACCGGCGGCAAAGAAAAAGATGCATAAAAAAATAATGCAGGTCTTCAGCTTATCGCCTGTCATTTCTTCTGATCAATCTCTATCCCGGGAAGGGGCTCACCTATCCAGTCTCCATATCCATAGACATTCAGTTTTTTCAGCCCGGCCATATTCCCGACATATATGAGGTATTTGACCTTAAAGTTGTTATCAACATACTTTTCAAAATAACCTGTATTGAAGAAGTCAATATATACAGGGCTCGGCATGTACATATCACCGGGCTTCTCCCCGTACTCTCCGAAAAAAGCGACAAACTCAGCGGTCTTGTCATCAAATACCTGGACCTTCTCAAAGCCCACATCAGCGGCATAAAAATGGCCCTCATTGTCCACTGCTATCCCCTTGGTCCTTGCAAAAGCCCCGAGGGTGTCTCCCTGGTAACCAAAGTGTTTTATATAGGCCCCGTCCGGAGAAAACTTCTGGACCCTGAAATTAAAATTATCGTTCACATATATATTGCCTTCATGATCAACTATTACATGAGTCGGTTTATATAGTTTCCCTTCCTCTGACCCTATTCCCCCGATCGACTGGATAGTCTTGCCTGTATCTTTGTCTATGACTTCTATGCTGTTTTTGTCCCTGTCGCATACATAAATCCTGTCTTTATAAACCGCTGTATCAAGGGGCAATGCAAATTGTTCCTTTTCACCATACGCCTTTAAATACTTGTTGTCCCGGTCAAAGACTATTATCTGTTTTCTCCCCTTGTCCGTCACATATTTGATGTCATCTTCCGTCACCCAAATCCCCATAGGATCAACCAGGGAGCCCGCCCCTTCATCCTTCAGGAATTCAATTTCTTTTTTCTCGAGGTTTATGATCAGTATCTTCTTATATAGCGTATCAGAAACATATATCCTGCCTTTTGAGGCGCTGATATCAAACGGCCTTTCTATCTTGTTCAATGCCATCTGTTTCCCCTCAAGAAATTCCTCAAGTCCGCTGGTCTTTTTCCCCAAATCGTCATCACTTGTTATTGAAACAAGGAACTGTATCCTCGGTTTCTGGGGAAGCGGAGGATAATATACAGTATCAAGCTTCTTCTCCGGAGTTGCACAGCTGAATAAAGTTATCGTCAATATCGTCAGAAAGATTTTTTTCATTTTTTTTCTCCTTCTCCTTTTATTACCTGCTCTTCCTCTATGCGATTGAGCCTTAACTCCTCAGGTGTCGCATCTATGCCTTCCCTCGGAGTCGTCTTCATGTTTGTTTCAACAGGTTCATATCTGTCATATTGGACAGTAGCATGACATGCAGGGGCGCAGCTTCCCCCGGTCTCTGTCTTTTCGAAATTTATCATAAGCGACCTTTTCCCAAACGGGAAGGCGTCTCTGATAAGCCTGGGGGCCTTCGTTTTTGAGCCATGATGGTGATGGCAGGTCTTACAGGTCCTGCCTTTGGGCCTGTTCACATGCCTGAAGTGAAGGTTCAGATTTCCGTTCCTGAACTTTGTATCGGTCAATATCCTCGGCTCCGTCAGCGCCTTTTCAAGCCCTTTATGGCATTTAAGGCATAGAGAATATGTACCGGAAGAATAAGGCGCATAATATTCTTCAGTATAGTCCGCTTTTAAATGTTTATAAAAATTGCTTTCATGCGGGTCATGGCATTCCGTGCATTTCCCTTCGGCAAAAGGCGCATGGAATTTCATCTCTTTATCTTCAAAAATAACTTTTGGAGGAGATCCCTTGATGTCTGCAGGAGTTGTGAATTCTTCACTATGACATTTTGAGCAGATAGGAAAAGTCACCGGGGGGATTTTTTTAAAGCTATGCTCACCCTGATTTAATATTTCATGGCACCTGATGCATTGTTTACCATCAACGCCTACTGCATGGACATATTTCTTCTTCCCCATGCCGGCATGACAGGAAGATGTAATACAGGAGGCTTCCGTATTTATGCTGAGTATTTCACCCTGGGCATTAATGTCCTGGGTGATAAAGAAAGCGGAAATAATCCATACAACAATGATGGGCACAAGGAGGGTTAAAAGGGTCCGGGGTCTTTTCTTCATAAAAATATTATATATTAAAATGTCAGTCAAAGAGGGTAAAGGAAAATTCCTTTACCCTCTTTTGGTTATTACCTTAAAACTTGCTACTTATTTGATATGGCATGCTAAACAAAGTCCTGAAGCGGTAGCGGTGTTGCTCTGCCTGAGAAGGTGTGTGTTTGCGACGGCTTCACCTACTGAGTCATGGACATCATGACAAGTTGAGCACTGGACCTTTCCTCCATCAAGAAGAGAAGCGATAGTTCCGCTTGTACCGATAGTCTCTGTGGTCGCCTTAAGCCCTGCATCCAGTGTAGGATCGTAAGTAACTGAGATCGGATGTGTGCCCTGGAGGCTGACACCCATAGCTGCGCTTGGTGTTTGATAGCCGGCGTCGACATCCTGGATCACCGTTGTAGTTGAGGGTGCAACTGCCTTGCTGTCCATTGCTCCAAGCGCCACTGTACCGTCATGGCAGCCAAGACACATCTTGGCGGTACCTGTCGGCTGAGCAATTGCACCATTAAGTGTCGGGCTGGCATACAGCGTATAAGATACATCACTTAACTTATGGTTCCAGAGTAAACCGTTTGTTTCAATACCAGTCTGGATAGCAAGCGTCCTGTTGTGATCGTGAGGCACATGACAAACACGGCATAATTCACCTGTCCTGGTGTTCCACAATTCTGCGCTGAAGTCATGGGGGCTGCCCGTGATACCTGCGCCGAGTCCGTTGGCCATAGCAATACCGGATATACCGATAACTAATGCCATAGCCATAAATCCTAGAGTAAGTTTTTTCATTTCCTTACCTCCTCTTTAATTAACCGTCTATCTGACGATTTGGATGAATTTATCTGTCCGTCTGACAGATGTACTTTGATAATCGCAAGAGCCATGCCAAGATAAAAATGTTTTGAAATCAGCGGGTTAGAAAAAAAAGGATATCAAAAATTTTCATTATGAAAATTATTTTTTTCATTATGAAAAACTTGGCAATGGATGATGAGAATTTGTTCAAAGTTTATGAACAATGATGACGCTAAGGCCCAGGCCATCCCTTCAGGCAGATATTATTTGAATAGGTAAAAGGTAAAAAAAGAGGTCCGGGCTGTGTAAGTCAGCCCGGACCTTTTCAAATTCACAACAGGGCCTGCGTGCGCGCCGCAGGGGTAATCGATATCATTAATATGCAGGAACTATTGAATAGTTCTTGGCCTGATATCCTATCAGCGATATCCAGCCGTTCTCTACCCCGGCAATCTCCGGCAAAATCGATGAAGGGTCCACACCAAAAACTTTGGCGGCGACTAGACATATTTCCAGCCTTACCCCGTCCTTTGACATCCTGGAAACCGTTGCAGCGATCTCATCCAGGCTTTTTTGATCTTCAGGAGAAAGACCCTCCCTGTTTTTTGATATCAGCTTTACGGCCGGCCCGATGAATACTACTGCGAATTCCGGCTTGTCCGTGACCGCCATAATACTTTTATCGTGAGTGATCTTGTATATCATGTCCAGTTGCATGGCAGCGCCCTTCGGATTACCTGCCCTGAAATCAAATACCGCCTTAACGGACTTCAATCCGTCGAGGGCTTTGTATCCTTCACCGTATGAAGTCCCGGCGGAAATACATAGCAGGCACACTGAAACCAGCAGACATTTAATCAATGTTTTTGTTTCTCTTCTCATTTTCATTTCCTCCCTTTTTCTTATGTGCATTTAAAATAGTCACCCTCATTCGCGGGTGGGCTTTTTATATTGATTATCACATACCGGGGTATGTGTCAAATATAATTTATCGGGCGGTCCTTCCCTCTTTAAAGAAGCCATAGAGCAACCAATCATGATAAAGGCGTTCTGAATAAGTTAAACGCTAAGCCGGTTCACCGTTTACCAAGCTTGACAGAAGGCATACGCCTGCTGTACTTTGGATTATCATAACCTGATAAGGTTTAAAGGAGGGCCCTCATGAGAAAACTTGTTGTGTTGTCATTCATCACCCTTGACGGCGTGATGCAGGCCCCGGGCGGGCCTGAAGAAGATCCCACCGGCGGGTTTAAACACGGCGGGTGGGTTGCCGGTTACTTTGATGACTTCCTTGGCAAAGTGATGGACGGGCAAATGAGCAAGCCCTTTGATCTATTGCTCGGCAGAAAAACGTATGAGATATTCGCGGCGTACTGGCCATACGTGCAGACCAAGGATGATCTCATTGCAGCCGGAATCAATAACGCGAGAAAATATGTAGCTTCAAAGACTCTGACAAAATTCGACTGGCGCAATTCCGAGCTGATAAAGGGAGATGTCGCGGAGGAAGTTAAAAAACTAAAGGAGCAGGACGGGCCCGAAATACAGGTCCACGGCAGCGGCAATCTCATTCAGACACTACTGAAGCATGATCTGGTTGATGAGCTTCGGCTGAAAACATTCCCTATCACTCTCGGCAGGGGCAAGCGCTTGTTTGCCGAAGGCACAATTCCCGTTGGATTTAAATTGATTGATAGCCGGATTTCACCAAGTGGGGTCATCGTTGCATCATACGTGCGCGCAGGAGAAGTCAGGACCGGATCGTTCGCGCTTGAGGCCCCCACTGAGGCCGAGCTTGCTCGCCGCAAACGGCTTAAAGAATAGAAATAAGGGACAGCATTACAGAGCGCTGTTTATCTGGAAAACTTCTTTGCAGCCCGTGCCCGCGCCCTGGCAGCCTCTTCTGCACGGTCCTTTGGCGGCGCGCTCGTTTCGAGCGAGTCCAGAAGTTTTCTGGAAGCTGCCGTTATCTCTTCAACCGCCGTAACGAATACCCCTTCATTGGCCTTCGACGGCTTATGGAATCCGCTTACTTTTCTCACGAATTGCAGCGCGGCCTCGCGTATTTCGTCGTTCGTCACCGGCGGGGCAAAGTTGAAAAGGGTCTTGATGTTTCTACACATAAGAGTTGCCTCAATGTATCAGATAAAATATTCTAAACTCCCTGAAGCTGGTTCACTGCTGATTGTTTTGTTCCCATAAGTTTGTCTCTTTCTTTTATATTTTACAGATTATTGGTTCCGATGTCTCTTTATTATAAGGATATATTGAATGGAGGGAAATGTGATATGTCCCTATTTAGCTTCATTTCATGGGGGGGATGAGCTTGCAGAAAACTTGACACACAGTCCGTATACACATACAATAAGAGCATATCAAGGAGGTGCATAATATGCGTGCAACACTAAACATACCAGACGATCTCCTTTCCAAAGTGCAGGAAGCTACGGGAGAAAAGTCCAAGACAAAAGCTATTACTATCGCTATGCAGGAATTCATCAGACAGAAGAAAATAAAGGAACTGATTTCGCTCAGGGGGAAGATACACATTGATTATGACTGGGAGACGGAAGAAGAACTTGAGATGAAAACTCAAAAAGGAAGGGAAAGACTGCATGGAAGAAAAAAGTAAAGGTGTCCTGGCTGATACAAGCGCATGGATAGAATTCTTTAAAACGGGATCAGCGACAGGCAAAAAACTTGAAACGCTCATTATTAATAACGCCGTGCGGATATGCGGCGTCATTCTTTTTGAACTCATGCAGGGTGTAAAATCAGAACCTGAAAAATCAAAAATATCGGATGCATTGTCGAACATCCGGTATCTTGAGATGACTAAATCCCTGTGGCAGAAATCAGCAGACGTATCGGTGTCTTTAAAGAAGAAAGGATTGACCCTGCCTCTGTCAGATATCTTCATTGCTTCCATTGCCATTGAACATAACCTCTCAGTCTTTACACTTGATAAACACTTCGAGCAGATACCGGGAGTGAATCTTTATAAAACATAAGTTGCGCCTGAATTTCAATTTCAAACTCCTCTCTTGCGCGCTCAACAAGTTATGAAGATTGGGAATTCCCTAACGGACATTGCGGATGCGTAATATTCCTCATACGGGAGGATTTACGATGGAACGCTGAAAAATCGGAAAGGGTCATGAAGGCGATGCTTCAAAAAAATCGACATAAAAACTTTAAAGCAGGCATATAAGCAGGTTTGACCCTGCAGCCCCGAAAAGCGCGGCCTTTTTCCAGGGATAGCACGATTCATTGCCTTTTAATGATGTTTCAATTTATACTTCATCAGGATGCGCATAAGATACATATTTAATGGAAAGGGGCCGGCCCACCTTTCTTTCCTCCTGCTCCAGCTGTTCATTTTATTTATCTTTGCTTCCCCGTCGTCAACTTATGCGTCTGACATTCTTGCACGCGCAGCCATTTGTATAGACAGATCAAGCGGAGAGGTCCTTTTCGGAAAAAATCCTGACCTCAAACTTCCCCCCGCAAGCACGACAAAGCTCGTTACGGCCATGACCGCACTGGACATGCTGAATCCCGATGATATGGTCACGATAAGCAGAAAGGCTTCCGAAACCCCGTCGATCATCCCGAGGCTGCGCGCAGGCAAAAAGTTCAGCGTGAGGGAACTGCTTACGTTGGCGCTAATGAGGTCGATCAACGGCGCCGCAGTGGCGCTCGCAGAAGCAGCCGCAGGATCTGAAGCCTCCTTTGTCCCTTTCATGAACAAGAAGGTCCTTGATCTCGGCGCTGCTGATACAAAATTCATCAATGCATCGGGGCTTCCGGGCAAGGGACAATACACCACCGCCCGTGATCTGTCAAAGATAATGAAAACAGCGCTTACATATCATGTGATTTCCGGGATCATTGATACAAAAGAGACCGAGATGGATGTTAACGGCAAGTCCGTTCTCCTTACAAACACAAACAATCTGCTCTGGTCCGATACCGGGCATCTTGGAGGCAAGACCGGATACACACGGGCTGCGCGTCACTGTTTTGTAGGCGCTTCTGATAAAGAGGATGGCACGCTCATCATCGCACTCCTTGGAAATACATCAAGAAGCACCCTGTGGGGAGACGCCGTGAAACTTCTTGCACAGGACTTCGAAAAAGGCAGGATTATCATTGACGCTACCAAGAAGAACTTCAGCGTAAAACGCAAGAAAGCTGTACACAGAAGCAAGGCCAGGCGTCCCCGCACAAAATCTTCCTGATCATCTTTCGAAAGAAAACCGCACCCTATTTATTGCAGACTGTAAGTTAATGCCCGTCCCAAAATTGAAGTTTGTGTTATCTTCCGGCATTACCAGGCTAAACCGCCCCCTCTCCCCTCTCGCCGGTCCTGATCCTTATTATGTCCTGCAGATTATAGACAAATATCTTCCCGTCCCCTATTTCACCTGTCTTTGCCGCCTCCGCTATAGCAGTGATGACAGCTTCCACCTGTGCGTCAGGGACAGCAACCTCAATCTTTATCTTGGGCAGAAATTTCACCTCATACTCCACTCCCCTGTAAACCTCCATATGCCCCTTCTGCCTGCCAAAGCCCTTGACCTCTATAACGGTCATGCCGTGGATCCCGATGTCTGTTAGCGCCTTTCTGACCTCATCGAGCCTGAAATGCTTAATAACGGCAGATATCATTTTCATGACATTTTCCTCCGGTTTTATTATTCTATTCTACAACAGGATTGGAGTTATATTAGCAGAAAATATAAACGTTTTACTTAAAGCTGTCACATGACCGCTGGGAGCTGTTTAGATAATGGCTATCGATAAAGAGCTACTAAAAAAAATTGCTGAGGCCTCGCTCCATTCCTTTGACCCTAAAAGGGCTGAAACGAATCTCATGAGGTTCGTGGAGTTATATGACAGCAGTCACATTTTTCCCTATATTTCAATTGCGGCAAGGCTTTTCTCGGCCAGTCAATTTCTCGCAAACTACTGCATGACCAGCCCTGATGAGTTATATACAGCGATAAAGGAGAGAAAAAAAGAGATTACAAAAAAACTGCTCCAGGCAAGGGCGGGGAAAGAGCTTGCTGCTCCCCTGCCTGAACAGCCTGACATTAACCGGATGATGACTGCCTTAAGACTCTTCAAGAAACGCTACCTGCTGAGGATAACATTGAGGGACATCTCCGGAGAGACCGACACCCGGTCTTCAATGGATGAGCTTACCGTTCTCGCGGAAACCATCATCTTAACCGCGCTTCAGTGGGCGCTGCTGTACAATCAGCACAAATACGGGACCCCGGAAAGAAGCCCCTTCTGCCTGATCGCACTCGGGAAACTCGGAGGAGAGGAGCTGAATTACAGCTCAGACGTCGATCTTCTGGCGGTGTATGACAATGATGACGGTCAGACCTCCGGGACGCTGAATCCATCAGGGACAATAAGCAACAGGATAAGTAATCATGAATTCTATTGCAAGACCGTTGAACTGATTAATAAGTTATTATCGACCCAGACCGCAGACGGCATTGCATACAGAGTCGATCTGAGGTTAAGACCGCAGGGGCAGAAAGGGGCCATCGCCCTTCCGCTCACTGCATACCGGACATATTACGAATCCTGGGGACGCACCTGGGAAAGGATGATGCTTATACGGGCCAGGCCGGTGGCCGGAGACGCGGAACTCGGAAGGCAATTTATAGAAGTCATCCGCCCTTTTGTATGGCGGGAATCCATCGCCTACTCTGAAATAGAGGAGATCAAAGGTCTTAAGAAAAAGATAGATTCCACTTTTTCACGTGACGACATAAAGCGCGGATACGGCGGCATCAGGGAGGCCGAGTTTTTCATTCAGACGTTTCAGCTCCTTTTCGGCGGAGCAAATGTTTCATTAAGGACCTACAGGATACTCAATGCCATCCAGGCCCTCAAGTGGATGAAGAAAGTCCCTGAAGACGACCTTACGATACTCTGGGACAATTATCTCTTTCTCCGCCGGACCGAACATTATCTCCAGATGAAGGAAGACCTTCAGACACATGCCCTGCCCTCTTCCGATGATGATCTGGATATTCTTGCCAGGGAAATGGGTTTCTTATCAAGGGGCCGTTTCCTTGAAAATCTGCAGGTCAGGCGGATGCAGATTAAGTCCATGTACAATTCCCTGCTCGGCACCCAGGAGGATGCGCATTCCGAGGCATTGAATCTGATTGAAGGCAGCTTGAAGGATTATGAACTCGCAGGGTATCTGTCTTTCAGGAAGGTAAAGCAGCCGGACAGGTGCATAGTAAGTCTCAGGAATATCCGCGAGCATATGCGTGTATTCCGCACCATGCAGGAACGCTCCATTGCCAGAGAAGTTATACCTGAACTCCTTGAACAGGCGCTGAGGGCTGAAAATCCCGACAGGGCCGTTGCGGGCGTGGAGAGCCTGCTTTCTCCCTATGAAATCAAGACCGCCCACCTGACTGCATTTATTGAACAGAGGGAACTCATGACCGGAGTGATGAAGATATTGTCTATGAGCCCCTACCTTACAAGGATATTTCTGAGCAGTCAGTATTACCTCGACATCCTGATTGAAGAATGGAGCATTTCAAAGACCCTCAGGGACATGGAAATCAAACTGAAGCGGCTCGCAGGAGGTGAGGAGGAAATCAGCCTGCGGCTTGCGAGATACAGGAGATTTGAAGAGGTCCGTATGGGTATGTTCTTTCTTTTAAATATTTTAAAGATCGAGGACCTGTTCAAGGGCTTGTCACAGGTTGCTGAGGCGATCATTAAAGCGGCAATTGAAAATGCGGGATGCAGAGACCTCTCCGTAATAGCGCTCGGCAAGCTCGGCGCCCGTGAGATGACCTTCGGCTCAGACCTTGATATCGTCTTTGTATCTGAATCCCTTGAAGCCATGACCGCAGCGGAAAGAATCATCAGGGCGCTCACAGCCTATACCGATATGGGGCATCTCTATGACGTAGATACAAGACTGAGACCCGACGGCTCTAAAGGCGTCCTCGTCAACAACATTGGGGGCTACAAAAACTATTACCTTGAAAAGGCCATGAACTGGGAGCTACAGGCCCTGCTTAAAGCCAGACCGGTCGGCGGGAATCCGGAACTGGCCCGCTCATTCCTTAAAATGGCGAAGGATGTAATTTTAAAAAGGGGGCAGGGTGTCAGGAAAGAAGATGTGACAGCAATGAGAGAACGGATCATTAAAGAGTTCACCCGAGAATCAGAGGGGATAAATATCAAAATCTCCCCCGGCGGCGTTGAGGAGATAGAGTTTTATGTGCAGTATCTGCAGCTTCACAACGCAAATGAATTCCCTGACATTCTGGTACAGAATACGCTGGTGGCAATCAACCGGCTGGCAAAAAAAGGGGTGCTTACACCGGCGGAGAAAGATACACTTTATAACACATACGGATATTACAGGAAGCTTCAGACCTTTTTAAGACTGAATGAAGAGGACGTGATATCTGCCGGATCAGATATCACAGGACAGGCAGCGGCTTTTATGGGGCATGAGTCGGAGAAGGAATTTCTGGAGTATTTGGATGTGTTGAGAAGCAGGGTTTTGGGAGTTGTGCGGATGTAAGGGAGCTGCCTTGCGTGCGGGTAATTATTTGTTTGGATAATTCAACTTATAAGCTTCTTGAATTATGTTTATAACTGAAGTATCCTAAAACAAAACTTTTATTGGATTTCATATGAAAAAGACATTAGAACCACCTGTAAATAAATCCCTGATTAACACGATACTAAAGCAATTGGTAACTCATCTTGATGTTGTTAAGATTATCCTGTTCGGCTCTTATGTATCAGGCAAACCGACAAAGGACAGCGACCTCGATCTTCTCGTTATACTTAATACAAAAGAAAAAGGACTAAAACGGTATGCGATGGTAAGTGAACTATTAGAACCAAGGAAAATTCCGATAGACATCATTGTGAAAACACCGGATGAAATCAGGACAAGGGAAAAAATGTTTGATCCTTTTATAAGGAGCATTTTCAAAACAGGTAAAGTCCTCTATGAAAAAACAACGTGATGCCCTTGAGTGGATATCCAAGGCTGAACAGGACCATCAGACAGCCGTAACAATGGCCCGCAAGAGAATAAAGCCTGTCCCGGACATTGTCGGTTTTCATAGTCAGCAGTGTGTTGAAAAGTATTTGAAGGCATTTCTTGTTTCAACAAAAGTAGATTTTCCCAAGACCCATGATCTTATAGAGTTATTCGAAATTGCTATTACCAAAGATCCCTTGATAGATATATCCGTGCAGACCTGCGCATCTTAAATCCGTTTTCCGTACAATTCCGTTATCCCGGTGAAAGCGCCACACTGGAAGAGTCAAAGATAGCCTTGAAGACTATGAAAAAGGTTAGTAAGTTCTTCAGGGCGAAGTTCGGATTGCCTGAGTAATCGTTACGGGTTTCTGCCGTTGTGAAGTTCGGATAGATGGTAAAATGAAATCAAATGAACTTCATTAAGCTCTTACCGGTTATATTAAGCATGCTCCTTCTCGGAGCGCACTTCTTCAGATACGGCAACATCGCCCTGGTCTTACTATCAGCAGCATTACTTCCAGTCCTGCTGGTCCGCAAACCATGGGTCATCCGTTTATTCCAAACAGTACTTGTTATCGGAGGAATCGAGTGGATCAGGACGCTTGTTGTACTTGCAAAGATGCGGCAGTTTGCCGGCGAGCCCTGGATACGACTTACCGTTATCCTCGGAGCAGTGGCAGCGCTGACGATCTGTTCAGCATTAGTTTTCAGATTTAACTCCTTGAGGGAAAGATATAAAGTCACATAATCATCGAGGGGAGGCCCGGATAGAGTTATTGGGCTTTCTAAAATGGATAATGAAGGTTTGACCCTCACCGTCCGCAATTCACAGATGTAGGGGGCGAGGCGCTGCCTAGCCACAATTTCGTCATCAAGTTTACAGATATAATCGGACTTGAACCGGACGGTGGCCTCTGAACTCGTTTCCAATTTCTTGAATATCACCGCAGCGGCAAGATCCTGATGCGCGCCCTGTCCTCATCAACACTGATAAGAACACCTGTCTCAAGTTCATTTCGAAAACGCGTAATGACATCAAGGACAATCTTCTTTGATCGATCAGGAGCTATATCCTGGAAGCGAAGCTGAATAACGCTCGGAGATTTGGCATCAGTAGCTGCAAGGATTGCACCGAAGTCAAGATCGTGGGTCAATACGATATAGCCTCCGGTTTTGGCCCATGTCATGATCTCTCTGTCCGATGCAGTAGCAGTCCCGATTTTTGACCAATGAACAGCGTATATGCCTCCTGCTACAAGAACTTCGACCCAGTCGGGGGAGAGATTCATGTCAATCAGAAGCTTCATGCCGTGTGCATTGGGAGGTCTATTTCTTCCGAGCGCCACGCCGCATATGAAAGCGCCTCGTCGATATCCTGAGGTTCCAAATAAGGATAGAGTTTTAAAACCTCTTCTTTAGAATGACCGGCAGCAATCATGCCGACAATCATTCCAACTGTCACGCGCATTCCCCTGATGCAAGGCTTCCCGCCCATCACTTCAGGATTGAAGGTAATCCTGGTCAAATTTCTCATCGCTTCACCTCACTTTTTAGAAACGTGCCTTATTTTAATACTTATCACCTCTCCCCTGCAATTGCAATTTTGACAGCCAACGTCTGAGGGCAGAGCGCTACAGACTTTTATATAATCATCGAGGGGGGGCCGGATAGCGTTATCGGGCTTTCTTAAATGCATTATGAAGGTTTGACTCTCGCCGTCCTCGAAATTGCTATTACCAAAGATCCCTTGATAGATTTATTCCGTGCAGACCTGCGCATCTTAAATCCGTTTTCCGTGCAATTCCGTTATCCCGGTGAAAGCTCCACACTGGAGGAATCAAAGATAGCCTTAAAGACTATGAAAAAGGTCCGTAAGTTCTTCAGGGCGAAGTTTGGATTGCCTGCGTAATCGTAACGGGATTCTACAGATTATGCTCTCCTCTCCATTCCTCAAGGGATTTCCGTAGCGTTTTAACTTCTGAAAGCGCCTCTAATCCCAACAGTTCATGAATCCCGATTGCTGCATGAACAAGCATTCCACATGTAGAGTCGATGTAAGAAAGAAACTCCTCTATCGGATCATCTTTATAATAGACTATGTTAAAATCAGCACCGTCGATTTCGATATGTCGTCGAATAAGAGCCCTGATATTGCCGTGAGTATCTGTGCTGAGTAGGTTGTACATGGAATTGTATTCATTCAGCATGCCAGCTTTTTTAAATCGATCTCGTATTTTTAATGGGCTATATCCTTTCATCTTCAAATCCATTAATTTTTTTTCAATGTAATCGATATTCTGAGACAACTCAGGCATTTTAGAAATAGATTTCAGGTATGGATTTGTGGCCTTCACTGCCTCTTTCAAAAGGTTCAACCATTGCAAACTATGTTGAGCTTCCATGTGATAGCCATACGTTTTATCCTTCAAAAGATTGCAAAACTCGACATAGGTTTCAAGGAAAGTTGAACTTCCCCCGAAATAGCGGACACACCGAAAGGTTAGGTAAAATACAAACCCTAAACATGGAGGTGTAAGATGAAAAGAGGAAGTGGACGGAGG
>JAGVNU010000066.1 GCA_020053105.1 Thermodesulfovibrionia bacterium | reverse complement strand
GAGGATTACAGCTGACACAGCCCTTCGTCTGGCGCACTACTTCGACATGTCTCCACAGTTTTGGCTTGGCCTTCAGATGGATTATGACCTCGATATCGAAGAAGACAGCCTAGCATCAAGAATTAATAAAGAAGTCAATATGTATGAGCTAGTTCATAAAACTGCATAACTATCTCTCTGGAATGCATTCTTCTTTCTTCTAACTCTATATCCTTCTCCTTCAACTGCTGCATCTTTTTCGATGATCCCCTAGCATAGACGGCAACGGTTTTCTTTTTCATGCACTCATTCCTGGTGAATCAAGGTGCGGAAAAAACCCCTTTAAAATCCGGATTTTTAACGTCGTTAAAACAAAGTGTTTTTTACTATACAAAAAAGAGAGGAAAAAACAAATGTTTTTTCCTCTGTGGAGTATTACACTACCGGAGCAAAAGAAATAACATTTCGCTTGACAATAGCTCTCATTCCTGCTAATCTGATTTTAAGACAACAATTAAGTAAGGCAGAAAGGAGATGATGTAATGACTATCCAAGAAGCGGCAAATGAAATTCTTAAAGAAGTGGGGAAACCTATTAGCGCAAAAGAGATTGCTCGAATTGCGTTAGATAAACGTAAGGTTTCCAGCAGCGCACAAGACCCTATTCAATCGCATGCCCAAACTATTGAAAAAAATATAAGAGATGAAGTCTATAATAAGCCCAAATTGATATTTATTCATAGCGCACGGGGAAGGTTGATCGGATTACCAGGATGGAAATCTAATTCTTCGACCTCTGCAAAGTTCAAGGCAGATAGTTTGGGGGAGTTGAGGGCTTATGTTCCAACGGAATTATTGAAAAATATCAGATTAGCTGAACAGGCGAAACTTAAAAATACATTTGATGAAACAGTTTCCCTGATTTTAACGAAAGGACTCTCTGTGCTATCAAAAGACATCGAACAAGGAGTAGTGCAACAGCTAAATAGCTTGAAATCCCTTAAATAAAATGAGCCTGTCCATGTTTTATTGTTATTTATTAATCTATCTATTATCGTCGTTGGTAAAAGGAATTTTAATAATGAGATGAAAGATGAAGTTTATTATTTCAACCTTGGTATTACTTATTTGAACTTGAGCAAGTATCAGGAAGCAATAGATGCCTTCAAGCAGGCCATCATGATTAAACCTGACTATGTAGAAGCACACCAACGGATTGGATTTGCTTATGGGAAATTAGGTAAGTATCAGAAAGCAGACGATGCCTACAATCAGGCAATCAAATTGTTACCAGTTGATTATTTAGTTGCACACTATAATCTTGGGCTTTCCTATGAAGAATTAAGACAGTATAAGAAGGCAGTTGATGCCTTCGAGCAGGCAATTAGGAATAATCCCGGCAATGCAAAAGCTCACAATAATCTTGGGTTTCTATATTTGCGGTTGGGTAAGTATAAGGAAGCAGTAGATGCCTTCAAGCACGCAATTATGAATAAACCGGATTATGCAAAAGCGCATTATCATCTTGGCGTTGCATATGGAAGATTGGAAAAATATCAGGAAGCAATAGATGCGTACAAGAAAACAATCGAGATTAACCCTGATTATGCAAATGTATCATCCAATGGTATTGGTATTGCCTATTGTGAATGGGGCAAATATCAGGAAGCAATAGATGCTTTCAAGCAGGCGATTAGGATTAAAGTTGATCATAAAAGCGCACATTATAATCTTGGATTTGCATATTTGAAATCGGGTAATTATCATGAGGCAATAGATGCCTTCAAGTATTCGATCAGGATCACTCCTGACCGGGCAGAAGTACATACTAATCTTGGGGTTGCCTATTGGGAATTGGGCAGATATCAGGAAGCGATAGAAGCCTTCAAATATTCAATCAGGATCAATCCCGATGATGCAATGGTACACCTTAAGCTGGGTCTTACTTATATTTTAGAAGATGATAAAGGTCCTGCATTAGATGAATACAAGATACTGAAAACCCTTGATAATGAGCAGGCAAATAAGTTGTTTAATGCCATATACCCATGAACATCCTATGGTTACTGCTTTACCGATTTAATTGTCTTCAACACATCCTTTAGCACAGGCAGCACGAGTTTATCTTTTTTACGGGCAGCCGCCTGTTTGCTTTTAATAATCAACTCAAGTGGCAGTACCGACACTTTAAAATCATCCAGAGATATTTTTATCGCCTGTTTTTTGACCTGGGCATATTCGCCCAAACCATGTACATGAGTTACAATGACAAAAAGCTTAGCGTCGTCTCCGGCGAACATAGGAGGATTGTTTCCTATGGGAGGGACGTAAATGGATTTTACTTTTTTTAAGGCTTTAGTTAACCGGGTATCGGCCAAATCTGCAAACCAAAGATCAATATCTTGAGTAACAACCGGAGCACCTTGTAAAGCGGCCGCTGACAGGCCGATAATCATGAAATCAACCTTATGGCGAACTAATTCCCGCAGAAAGCGAATTTCATTTTTTGTGAATATCAGGTTTTTGACCACGGGTCAAGGCCCTCCTTAAACGTTCAACTGGCGGTTCCTGCAGTAATAATAACGTATGCCGGATATTGTCCTGATCAATATTTTTGTATTTCCTGGCTATACCTTCTACTTTATTTAGTAAAAGCTTCATCTTTTCAATCTCTTTATTATCCTCCGTAAGAATTTCTGAAGGAGATATATTCAGTCTCTTCGCAATAGCCCTGATAGATTTAGGTAAGACAAAATCCACACGCGCTAATGTATAAAACGCATTGCGGCTTACCCCTGCCTGCTTAAGCAGTTCAGAGAGCGTAATATTCTGCTGACGGCACTTGTCTTTAATTATTTCGAGCGATATTCTCATGGCAAATATAGTGTACCATAATATGGTACATGCATGGAATATGGGACCAGAAGATTCATAAGCAGGTATTAGATAAAACTGTTGGAAAAGATTAGCGCCAGGAGTGAATCAAATACGTCACAGCACTTCTTCCTTCAACTTCTTAACTTCCTCCGGGGTAAGATAACGATACTCCCCAGGCTTGAGGTCCCCCAGGGAAAGGCCGTTTATCCTTAGCCGTACAAGCTTTGAGACAGAATGGCCTATACGCTCAAACATCCTCCTGACCTGCCGCTTTCTTCCTTCATATATAGTGATGTCCATCCAGGAATTGGCCTTCAGCTTTTTGACAAGCCTTACCTTTGCGGGAGCTGTGATGCCGTCATCAAGCATGATCCCCTTTTCCAGTTTCATTATGTCCTGATCGTCAGGAAAGGCGTCAACCTTCACGCGGTACAGCTTGGGGATCTTGTTCTTTGGATGCAGGATGGCGTTTGCAAGCTCGCCGTCATTGGTCAGAATAAGAAGGCCTTCCGAATTAAAATCAAGACGGCCGACCGGGAAAACCTGCATCCTGATGCGTTTCAAATAATCTTTGACCGTGGGTCTTCCTTCTTCATCGCTCATTGAGGTGAGGCAGGCAACAGGCTTGTTAAATGCCAGGTATACCTTCGTCTCTGCAGACCCCAGGAGCTTGCCCCTGACCTTGATATGGTCCCTGTCAAGATCGGCCTTCATTCCGAGCACCGCCGGCTTCCCGTTCACTTTTACCAGCCCCTCCAGTATCATCTCCTCGGCCTTCCGTCTAGAGGCAATACCGCATTTTGCTAATATCTTCTGAATCCGCTCTTCCATAGTATTACTCCCATTCAATAGTGCTCGGGGGCTTTGAACTTATATCAAATACTACCCGGTTGACGCCCTTCACTTCATTGATGATCCTGTTTGAGATAATGCCGAGGACTTCATATGGGATTTGGGCCCAGTCCGCGGTCATACCGTCAACGCTCTTTACCGCTCGCACGGCGACTACGTTTTCATACGTCCTTTCATCACCCATGACCCCTACGGTTTTGATGGGCAGCAGCACGGCAAACGCCTGCCACACCTTATCGTAAAGCCCTGCGCTTTTTATTTCTTCAAGGACAATCGCGTCAGCCTGCCGCAGGATCTCAGCCCTTACAGGGGTAACCGCGCCGATAATCCTGATCGCAAGACCAGGGCCCGGAAACGGATGACGGCTGATAATTTCCTCAGGCATTCCAAGTTCACGCCCTAAAACGCGGACCTCGTCTTTGAATAGCTCGCGGAGCGGTTCAATCAATTTAAGCTTCATGTTCTTCAGCAGCCCGCCCACGTTGTGATGGCTCTTTATCATGGCAGATGGGCCCTTAAATGAGATGCTCTCAATGACATCGGGATAAAGAGTCCCCTGCGCAAGGTATGTGGTGTCTTTAATCTTCTTCGCCTCTTCCTGAAACACATGGATAAATTCATTGCCTATAATCTTCCGCTTCCTCTCAGGGTCAGAGACGTTATTCAATTTCTTTAAAAACCTGTCCGCAGCGTCCACACAAATGATGTTCATGCGGAAGTGTTTCTTCAGCATGGTCTCCACCTTCACTGCCTCGCCTTTTCTCAACACACCGTTGTCAACGAATATACAAGTCAGCTGCTTTCCAATCGCCTTGTTCATCAGCACGGCTGTCACCGCGGAATCAACGCCGCCGCTGATGGCGCAGACGACTTTGTCCTTTCCAGCCTTTTCCCTTATCTCCTGCACGGTGGTCTCTATAAATGACTTCATCGTCCAAAGAGGTCTGCATTTGCTGATATTGAACACAAAGTTTTTTAACAGCTTTGTGCCGTTTTCAGTGTGTACGACTTCGGGATGGAATTGAAGGGCAAAGAACCGCCTCTTCCTGTCCGCCATTGCCGCCACCGGTGAATTGTCCGTGTGGGCGATCTTTACGAAGCCCGCGGGATATTTCTCAATCCTGTCGCCGTGAGACATCCATACAACATTAGGGGCGCGGCTCGCCGTGCCCCTGCGACGTGTCATTCCGATTCCTTTCAATAAATCCGAATCATCATCAATAATGAGTTCCGCGCGTCCGTATTCCCTCTTCGCCGCCTTGGCTACTTTGCCGCCGAGCATGCGGGCCATAAGCTGCATTCCGTAACAGATACCTAAAATCGGAACGCCGAGACTGAAGATCGCCTTGTCTGGCAAAGGCGCGTCCTTATCATAAACGCTTGACGGCCCTCCGGAGAGTATTATTCCCTTCGGTGCGAATTCCCTTATCCTGTCGATGGTGACATTATAGGGAAGTATTTCCGAATAAACCTTCTGCTCCCTCACCCTCCTTGCTATAAGCTGGGTGTATTGGGAGCCGAAATCGAGTACGAGTATTTTCTCTTTAAATTCCATAACGTTTAAAAAATCCTTTACCCTGAATTAATTACTTATACATCCGGCGGCATTAATGAGAAAAGTGAAATGCAAGATCAGGAAATATTACCGATCAACTTTTCCTGCGTATTTTTCATCTTTTATTTTCATCTAATCCGGACTATAATTCGGCGCCTCTTTAGTGACCGTCACATCATGAACGTGACTCTCTTTTAATCCTGCGGGTGTTATTCTTATGAACCTGGAATTTTTGCGGAGATCTTCAATATTCTTACATCCGCAATAACCCATCCCGGACCTCAGCCCGCCGACAAGCTGATGGATGCTCGCTGAAAGCGGGCCTTTATAAGGGACCCTGCCTTCAACCCCTTCAGGCACGAGTTTCTTGCTCTCTACCTTCTCCTGGCCATACCTGTCCTTGCTGCCTGCCTGCATAGCGCCCAATGAACCCATGCCCCTGTATACCTTGTACGTCCTTCCCTGAAAAAGCATGTGCTCTCCGGGGCTCTCATCGGTGCCTGCAAACAGGCCGCCTATCATCACGGAGTTGGCTCCTGCAGCAATTGCCTTTGTCACATCTCCGGAAAACTTGATACCGCCGTCGGCAATGACAGGGATGTTCAACGCCTCGGCAACCTCAGAGCATTCTTTTATTGCCGTAAGCTGCGGTACCCCTGCGCCTGCTATAATCCTTGTCGTGCATATGGAACCGGGGCCGACCCCTATCTTGACCGCGCTGGCTCCGGCATTGATCAGGTCTCTTGTTGCCTCCCCGGTGGCCACGTTCCCTGCGATAATTTCAATATCAGGGAACCTATTCCTTAATTCTTTGACCGTGGAGATGACCCTTTTGGAATGACCGTGCGCGGTATCAATAGCGATAAGGTCCACTCCCGCCTTGATTAAGGCCGCGGCGCGATTGAGTGCGTCTGCGCCTACCCCGATTGCTCCACCGACCCTGAGCCTACCCAGGGAATCCTTGCAGGCATTGGGATATTTTTCCCTCTTTTCAATATCCTTTATAGTTATAAGTCCTATCAAAGCCATCTTACTATCCACAATCGGCAGTTTTTCGATCTTGTGTTTATGCAGTATTTCTTTGGCCTCATCAAGGGTAATACCTCCACGGGCAGTCACAAGGCCCTTTTTGGTCATGACTTCCGAGGCCTTTTTCTGAAAGTTCGTCTCAAATTTAAGGTCCCTGTTAGTCAGAATTCCCACGAGTTTCTTCCCCTTCGTAATAGGGACACCTGAAATCCTGTACTTCTCCATGATGGCAAGCGCCTTGTAGATCTTTTCCTCCGGCTGCAGGGTGATAGGGTCGGAAATCATACCGCTTTCAGATTTCTTTACCTTGTCCACTTCCACCACCTGTTCTGCTACCGACATGGCACGGTGAATAATGCCCATGCCCCCTTCCCTTGCTATGGCAACGGCGAGTTTGGCTTCTGTCACTGTATCCATTGCCGCGCTTATTATCGGTACATTAATACGTATGTTTTTTGTAAGCTGCGTGCTTACATCAGCATCTCCGGGAAGGATGTCCGATTTGTCGGGCACCAAAAGTACATCGTCAAAGGTAAGACCGATTTTTACATTGTCCTCTAACATTATATTTACTCCTTATGCAAAGCAGGGGCACGGCATGCCGCGTCCCTAAAATATTACAGTTTTATTTCTATAAATGCTTTCTCTCTCAGCCCCGCTTTCCATTCGCGGTATCTGACTTCAAAGGCCTTCTGAAGGAGGGTCTCTCTGATTTTATCTCTGACCTTGTCTATCCCCCCGCCTTCTATTCTGTCTTCGAGCTTTATTATATGGAGGCCTGCCGGACTCCGGAAGGGGCTGCTGACTTCTCCCTTATTCAGGGCAGCAGCAGCATCTTCAATCTCTTTCAGGGCGCTCCCCCGGCTGATATACCCCAGGTCCCCCCCGAATGCCCTGCTCTGGTCCTCGGAAAATTCACCGGCCAGCTTCGCGAAATCTTCTCCGCTGCTGATCCTCTGAGCTATCTCCCGGGCCTTTGCCTCGACAACCTCTTTTTGAGAGCTGTCCTGGGGCAAAGCAAAAAATATCTGGCGTATCCTGATTTTTTCACCCCCGTCAAATTCGCCGATATTGTCTGCATAGTATTGCTGTATTTCCTTGTCGGAAACCGCGACGTTATTCCTGACCGCGAAATTGATCACCTTTTGCAAAAGAATCTGGTCCGCCAGCCTGGCCCTGTAATCTTCAGGAGTGAGGCCTTCGGCCTTTAATGAGTTTGTAAGCGTCTCCTCTGTCAATCCGTATTTGGTCCTGATCTCCTCGATGGCGCCGTCTATTTCAGATGCATTCACATCCAGGTTCATTCTGCGGGCCTCCTGGATCTGAAGCTTCATCTCGATCAGATTATTCAGAACAGGCCGCTCAGCCTCCCTGATTTTATTCTCCCTTTCCTCTCCGGTCAATCCGCCCAGCAACTGCCTCCCGTCAATAATTATCACATTCATCAGTTCGCTCCACGTTATGACCTCATCGTTCACAGTGGCGACAACCCTGTCAAGCAGAACCGGGCCTTCGGCAGCGTGAACGCCCGGAAGAAGACATGAAAGTACTGCAATCATGAAGCATGTTATTAATAATGTCTTTTTCATATCAGGGAATCCATACTGAATAACGAAAGAGATACATCCGTGTACTCCGACATAAGATGTTAGACGGCAAATTTAAATAAAGGCAATTATGACATGGTTTGAAGTTTTAATTCAAGGAGAAACCGGAGCAGGAGGCACACCTGCCGGTTTGCGCTATAAGCGCTGACCTTGCTCTTTTTGCCCCAATGACAGTACAATTTATTTTTATCCTGAGGATGAGGAATCATGTGTCATGAAACCACTGTTTCTTCTCGCAAAGAGAAGAGTTAAGTCCCCGGGATTAAATAAACGACATTTACGGAGGACATGAAATAATGACAGCCAGCAGCAGGGAGCCGGTGATAATCGCTGAGATCGGATGCAATCATAAGGGTGATCTGGAGATCGCGCATGAGATGATAAAGGTCGCAGCGCAGTTCTGTAAGGTTGACATAGTCAAATTCCAGAAGCGCAATCCAAGAGAGCTCCTGACCCCCGAGGAATATCACTCTCCCCATCCCAACCCCGCGAACTCCTACGGAGAGACATACGGTGCGCACAGAGAATTCCTGGAGTTGAACATCCACCATCACATGCAGTTAAAAGAATGGTGTGAAGAATGGGGGGTCATTTACAGTTCATCAGTGTGGGACATGACATCGGCAAGAGAAATAGCGTCGCTGGACCCGAAATTAATAAAGGTCCCTTCGGCATGCAATCTGAAATTCGATATGCTTGAGTATTTATGCAGGGAATATAAGGGGCAGATCCATATATCATTGGGAATGACCACGCATGACGAGGAAGAGAAGATAATAAGTTTTTTTGAAAAAAACGGAAGGAACAAAGACGTTGTGATTTACAGCTGCACCTCCGGTTATCCTGTCGCCTTTGAAGAGATATGCCTGTATGAGATCACAAGACTGATTGAAACATTCGGGGACCGGGTCCACAGCACGGGCTTTTCCGGGCATCACCTTGGTATCGCGGCTGACATCGCGGCACTGACACTCGGGGCCTCAAGCTTTGAACGGCATTTCACCCTCGACCGTACCTGGAAGGGAACGGACCATGCGGCCAGCCTTGAGCCTGACGGGATGCGGAAGCTCACGAGAGACCTCAGGAACGTAAAAAAGGCGTTGCGCTATAAAGAAAAAGAAATCCTCGACATTGAAGACGTACAGCGCAGAAAATTGAAAAGGATTTAGGTCCTGAATATGAAAAAGAACATCACGGCCCTTGTCCCTCTGCGCGGGGGATCAAAGTCTATTCCAAAAAAAAATATTAAGGACATGGCAGGCAAGCCCTTATGCGCCTGGACACTGGAAGCCGCCTGTGAAGCCATCGGGGGGCGTAATGTTTTTATCTCGACGGACAGCAAAGAGATTGCAGAGGTTGTCGGTAATCTGAAACTAGGGGTAAAAATTATAGAGCGTCCCGCTGAGCTTTCATCAGACAGCGCGTCAACTGAGTCAGTCATGCTGCACTTTGCTGAAAACGTAAAATTCGATACGTTGATAACACTGCAGGCCACCTCGCCGGTAACGACTGCAAATGATATTCAAAACGCCCTTGATCTGTTTAAAAGAAACAAGCTTGATTCGCTGGTTACCGGCGTCCGCAGCAAGAGGTTCTTCTGGACGCCTGATGGAAAGGCCGTCAACTATGACCCGTCTGACCGTCCGCTTCGGCAGCAGATGGACGGCTGGATAATGGAAAACGGGGCCTTTTACATTACAAGGCATAAAATATTGCAGCAGCATAAATGCCGCTTGGGCGGAAAGATCGGGATCTATGAAATGGCCCCTGAGACAGCCGTTGAAATTGACGAACCCGAGGACTGGGCTGAAGTTGAGCGGCTGCTGAACAAAAGAAAAAGGGCCGCAGCGGACAAGCTCATACAAGATATTAAACTATTGGCCTTGGATGTGGACGGGACACTTACCGATGCAGGGATGTACTATTCGGCCCAGGGTGAAGAGTTGAAGAAATTCAATACAAGGGACGGACAGGGACTGGCATTGTTAAGAGACACCGGCATTGATGTCGCCATAATAACTAAAGAGAACTCCCCGATAGTCAGGGCCCGCGCTGAAAAGCTGAAGATTGATAAATGCTATGTCGGTATAAATGACAAGATAGGCTGCCTGAAGTCACTGTGCCGCGACATGAAGATCGGCCTTAATAATGTCGCGTACGTCGGAGATGACGTGAGTGATCTTGAATGCATGAAAGCGGCAGGGTTTGCCGCGTGTCCTTCAGATGCCGTTGAAAGCGTAAGGAGTGTATCGCATTATATCTGTAAATATCCCGGGGGGGCAGGAGCTGTCAGGGAAGTCTGCGAGCTGCTTATCCAATGTTCGATAGAAAAAAACTGAAGATCAAACCGCTGCAGGAAAGGGTCCATGACCTTAACATGGACGTCTTCAAACCCCTGGTAAAATCCGGGCGCATCAGCAAACCCATCGGTGAAGTCGCCAGGCGCATAATCACTGCGAGGGAGAACGGCAAAGAGGTTATCTTCATGATGGGCGGGCATGTAATACGCTCAGGCGCTCAGAGATATATTATCGACCTTCTCGAAAAAGGTTACATTACCTGCATATCAATGAACGGTTCCGGGATAATCCACGATTATGAGTTTTCCCTGATAGGCGCCACCACAGAGAGCGTTGCCAAATATATATGCGAGGGCCAGTTCGGGCTCTGGGAAGAAACCGCGCGTATCAATGACATTGTCAATTCAGCGTATGCGCAGGGAACCGGAATGGGACTTGCCGTGGGCAGGGCCATTCATGAAGGGGATTTCCCTTACAAAGACATAAGCATCTCAGCTGCCTGCTGCCGTCTGAACATACCGCTGACAGTCCATGTAGGGATCGGATATGATATCATCCACGAGCACCCGAACTTTGACGCCGCTGCAGCAGGTGCGGCATCTTATATTGATTTTCTGAAACTCGCTGATATAATATCAAACCTCGACGGAGGCGTAGTCATGAACTTCGGAAGCGCGGTCATGGCCCCGGAGGTTTATTTAAAGGCCCTGAGCATGGCGAGGAATGTTGCTCACCAGAATGGGAAAACCATACGGAAATTTACGACCCTGGTGTGCGACCTCCTGGACCTGCCTGAAGATTTCAGCAAGGAGCCGCCAAGGGACAGCGCCGCATACTATTTCAGGCCCTGGAAAACAATGCTTGTCAGAACAGTGGCCGACGGAGGCGAAAGCTTTTATGTCAGAGGCAAACATGCCGATACCATTCCGGAGCTGTGGACGGCTGTTACCGGTTAAAGGCTGAATGATAATGAACACAAAAATACTTGATATAGAGGTCCTGGCGGAAAAGGTCCGCAAACTCAAATCAGAAGGCAGGAAGGTGGTACAGTGCCACGGCTGTTTTGACCTCATGCACCCGGGACATATAAAACATTTCCAGGAGGCCCGCAGCATGGGGGATGTCCTCATCGTCACTTTAACTCCCGACCAGTATATTGACAAGGGACCGGGCAGGCCGGCCTTTAACCAGGAACTGAGGGCAGAGTCCATTGCCGCGCTGGAATGCGTAAATTACGTGGCGATAAATAAATGGCCCACTGCTGAAGATACATTAAGGTTATTGAAACCCGACATTTACGTGAAAGGGCAGGAATTCGAAACCCTGGAGGACAAGACAGGCAAGATCCAGAGGGAGCATGACGTAATAAAGGAGATAGGCGCGGAGATCAGGTTCACGCACGGCGTTGTTTTTTCCTCGACAAAACTGCTAAAAACGTATTTCAGTATATAGGGGCGGGGTGACCCAGCCCTTACAATTTTTGGGCAATGATATTATTTATAAATATTAAGCGGTTAAATTGAATTCGGGGCAAGACCCTCTTATAATCACAATGGAAGAAAAAATCAAAGACAAGATACTAATCCTCGATGAGCTCGTAGACAGGTTAGATACCCTGCAAAAGTCAGGGAAAACAGTCGTCCAGAGCCATGGGGTCTTTGACCTCATCCACCCCGGGGTCACAAAACATCTCAACTCCGCAAAGAAACAGGGGGACATCCTGGTCGTTACCGTGATAAAAGACGAAGACGTCAGGAGGGGGAGCGGCAGGCCCATCTTCCCGGACAAACTGCGGGCGGAGAATGTCGCGTCACTGGAGTATGTGGACTATGTGTCCATTGTAAATGACAAGGTCCCGTTTGAATGCGTCAAAAGGATCAGGCCCGATGTATTCGCAAAGGGGCAGGCATATAAAGAGCGCGACCGGAAGATCCACGGAAAGATATTTGAAGAGGAAAGGGAGTTCTACTTCGGCAAGAGCAGGATCTTTGAGACGGACGGGTTTTCATTCAGCTCCTCCCGGATAATAAATAATTTTATTGACATATACCCGGAAGAGACCAGGGCCTTTCTCAGGAATTTTTCCTCCAAATACGGCTTCCACGATATCGTAACAGCGCTGGATAAACTAAAGGACCTGAAGGTGCTTCTCATCGGGGACGGTATCCTCGATGAGTACCATTACTGCGAATCAATGGGTAAATCCGCAAAGGCCCATCTGGTCGTCAACAGATATATTGCGCATGAGGTGTTCGCAGGGGGGGCTTTCGCGATAGCCAATCATATCGCCGGCTTCTGCAACAGCGTCCATTTAGTCACATTGCTGGGGAAAGAGGATTCCAGAGAAGACTTTATCCTGAAAAATCTTAAACCCAATGTTGACGCCAGGTTCTTTTACAGGGACAAGGGTCCTACGATCGTAAAGAAAAGATATATTAATGAATACCTGAATCAGAAGTTGTTCGAGATCAACTATATTGAAGATGAAAATATCAATGAGGCTTGTGAAGCGGAAATCATCGAGCACCTGGGCAATACGATATCCGGATATGATCTGGTGCTGGTTTCTGATTTCGGACACGGCTTTATTACCGAAAAAATAATCAGGGGGATAGACAAATACTCCAGCAGGTACGCTGTAAACACCCAGACAAATGCCGCCAACAGGGGCTATAATCTGATCACCAAATATAAAAATCCTTTTTTTGTCTGCCTGGACGAGCCCGAATGCAGGCTGGCTGCCCAGGAAAAACACAAGGACATAGAAGACATCGTCAGGAATTTAAAAAAGAAAATAAACGCGGACAATATGATCGTTACCCTTGGGAAAAAAGGATCTATAGGTGTCAACAGTGATAACAATGTAAAAAGGACCCCGGTGCTTTCATCAAAAGTAGTTGATACCGTAGGCGCGGGCGATGCCTTTTTTGCTTATACTGCGCCCTGCCTTATCCGGGAAATGCCGCTTGATATGGTCTCATTTATCGGAAACGCAGTGGGGGCGTTAGCGGTCCAGATCCCAGGCAACAAGCGCTCGGTCGAAAAGCATGAGCTGCTGGAATTTATTCATACAATTTTAAAATAAGTTTAAATGACAGACAAATATAGAATAGACAGCCACAAACTCCTCTACCATGTCCCAAGGGTCAATGCCTGGCTTGAAGGGAAAAACATCTATCCGGTCTATATGGAGATCAGTCCGTCAGGGGCCTGTAACCACCGCTGCACCTTTTGCGGCCTGGATTTCATGGAATACCAGAGCAGATACCTTGACGGGGACTTGCTCAAGGAGCGGCTTACGGAAATGGCGGCGCTGGGACTAAAAAGCGTGATGTATGCCGGTGAAGGCGAACCATTTCTTCATAAACGCATGGTTGAGATAATAAACCACACTAAAAAAAGCGGCATCGATTCTGCTATGACCACAAATGCGGTCCTCCTTAATGAAGCGAGGGCCGGCGCCATACTGGGCGACATGGAATGGATAAAGGTGAGCATCAATGCCGGCACGCCGGAAACATACTCGGCAGTACATCGGACCAAAAGGGCTGACTTCAACACTGTCATAGGCAACCTTACCAATGCCGCGCGCATCAGACACGACAACAGGTACAAATGCACCCTCGGCATGCAGATGCTGCTTCTGCCTGAAAACAAGGATGAAGCCGTAACCCTGGCTAAAATTGCGCGGGACATAGGCATGGACTATCTTGTGATAAAGCCCTATTCCCAGCACCTTCTCAGCAAAACGGACAAATACAGGGAGGTAAAATACAGCGACCAGCTCAGCCTTTCCGATACCCTCAGGGAATTAAATACAAGTGACTTCAGCGTCATATTCAGGGTGCGCACCATGAAAAAATGGGACCAGGGAAACAGAAACTACAACCGCTGCCTTGCCCTGCCATTCTGGTCATACATGGATGCAGGAGGGGGAATATGGGGATGCAGCGCATATCTGGGAGACAACAGGCTTTACTACGGCAATATATATGAGAATTCCTTCAAAGAAATCTGGGAAGGGGAAAAACGGCAGAAGTCGCTCAAATGGGTACAGGAAGAGCTTGATCCCTCCCAGTGCAGGGTAAACTGCCGGATGGACGAGATCAACAGATACCTGTGGGAGCTTAAGAATCCCCCGGCGCATGTAAATTTTATTTGATCCGACTAATGCAGTCAGTGGAAAATTATTTATTTAACTCGATGAACTATTATCAAATAATGCATACGGTTAAAATAAAATATACATCCACCCCTTGATTCAAATTGCGTTTAATGTATCGAAAAATAAAATAATTTTCCACTGCCTGCATTATTCTGAAAGCATTATTTGGATTAAATCATTTAATATACTTAATTAAAATGAAGACAAATATATTAGATTTGGAAGGCGTTGCAAAACAGGCGAGTCCAGAGGTCCTCTTAAGTCTTATGAGGACAATGGTCCTGGTCCGCCGTTTTGAAGAGAAGATAATCGAGGTCTATCCCATGCAGGACATGAAGACCCCGGTGCATCTGTATATCGGTGAGGAGGCCATAGCATCGGGTGTCTGCGCCCATCTCAAAAAAGATGACTATATCTTTACCACCCACCGCAGCCACGGACACTGTCTCGCCAAAGGCACAGGACCTGAAATGCTTTATGCCGAATTTTACGGAAGGAGCACGGGATGTTCAAAGGGCAAGGGAGGCTCCATGCACCCGGCAGATCCTGAAAACGGCATACTGGGCACGACCGCTATAGTAGGCGGCGGCATTCCGCTTGCCGTGGGTACTGCTCTGGCTTCCAAAATGAAAAAAGACGGGAAGATATCGGTAACGTTCTTCGGTGACGGGGCGTCAGAGGAAGGCACTTTTCATGAGAGCCTGAACTTTGCTTCCATGAAACAACTTCCAGTGGTTTTTATCTGCGAAAATAATTCCTATGCCACAACCTCCCCCATTTCACAAAGACAGCCGCATGATAACATTGCCATACGGGCCGAAGGATACGGCATACCCGGGATTGCTGTTGACGGTAACGATGTCCTGGAGGTTTATAAAGCTGCAGGTGAAGCTGTTCAGAGGGCAAGAGACGGACAGGGGCCTACACTGATTGAATGCAAGACCTACAGGTGGAAGGGACATGTCGGTCCTGACTGCGACCATGAGAAAGGCTGCCGGCCTATAGAAGACCTTAATAAATGGATGGAGAGGTGTCCAGTTGAGATGTTTAAAAACTTTTTAATAAAGAACCGGTTTATAAGTGAAACAGAATATGCCAACATGCTTGGGGAGATTGACCGGGAACTGGACAGGAGCATTAAGGCAGCAAGACAATGCGCCCTGCCGGACAAGGAAGAACTGCTGAAAGATGTCTTTCACGAAAAGAAATAACTATGCCGTGGACTAAAGTATATACAGAGAAGACTGACCTTAAAGATACCCTTGCGGGAGAAGGGCTGAGGGCGCTTTCATATAGAGACGCGCTGAAAGAGGCGCAGACACAGCTGCTTCGCAGCGATGAAAGTGTCTTTCTGCTCGGTGAGGGGGTAGACGATACAGGAGGGATCTTCGGCTCAACCCTCGGGCTCTGGAAAGAGTTTGGCAAGGACAGGGTCATGGACCTCCCTATTGCCGAAAACGGCATGACCGGAGTTGCAATAGGCGCGGCAATGGCCGGGATGAAACCTATATTCGTGCACATGAGGATGGACTTTCTGCCCATGTGCATGGACCAGCTTATTAATCATGCGGCCAAGTGGAACTATATGACAGGCGGAAAAGTAAATGTCCCGCTTGTAGTCAGGAGTATAATAGGCAGGGGCTGGGGGTCTGCTGCCCAGCACTCGCAGGCGCTTCACGGCCTGTTTATGCACATACCCGGACTTAAGATCGCGATGCCGAGCACCCCCTATGATGCAAAAGGCCTTTTAATGGAAGCGGTCAATGACGGCAACCCTGTAATGTTTATAGAACACAGATGGGTCTATGATTATATTGGATATGTTCCTGAAGAACCCTATACCGTACCCTTTGGAAAAGGGATCATCAGAAGGCCCGGCAAAGATGTTACAGTAGTCGCGCTTTCCGTTATGGTGTATGAGGCCATAAAGGCCGCAAAGACCCTTGAAGCTGAAGGCATCGATATCGAAGTGATCGATCCCAGGACACTGAACCCGTTTGATGATGCGCTTGTCATAGAATCAGTGAAGAAGACCGGCCGGCTCGTTATTGCCGACGTGGCCTGCAAAACAGGAGGCGTGGGCGCAGAGATAGCATGCAGGGTGGCTGAGTCCGCTCATGAATATCTTAAGGCCCCTGTAAGACGCGTGAATTTCCCGGACACCCCCACCCCGTGCAGCCCTGTACTGGAAGAGGCCTATTATCCTGATGCCGGGAGTATTGTTAAGGCGGTAAAGGAGCTGATCAGATAATGGACAAGCTTGGAGTAAGCATAATCATGCCTTCCCTGAACGAGGAGCGGAATGTCCTTGCAGCTATCACTGATACACTGAAAGCTTTCGAGGAATTCGAAATCAGAGGCGAGATTATCGTCATTAATGACGGGAGTACGGACAGGACCGAAGCTGTTGTAAAAGAAGCGATGGCAAAAGACAACCGCATCAGGCTGATCACCCACGATGCCCCCGAGGGAATAGGCGCCTCTTTCTGGGATGGTGTCAGAAACGCAAAGGGAGATATCGTAACGATGCTGCCAGGCGATAATGAGAATGACCCATGGGAAACATTGCAATACTACAGACTGCTTGAGCATGTCGATATGGTGATACCCTTTGTATTTAACAGGGAAGTCCGTTCTCTCTTTAGAAATGCCCTGTCATACTTGTACCGTTTTATTATTAACACGACTTTTCTGGTCAATTTCAATTATACAAACGGGACTATTCTTTACAGAAAATCAATCCTGGACGAACTTACGGTAAGCAGCACCGGCTTCTTTTTTCAGACAGACATTCTTATACGGTCCGCAAAAAGAGGTTATCTGTTCGCTGAAGTCCCATACAGGCTTAACATGAGAAGCTCGGGTAAATCTAAGGCGGTTTCCTTCCCATCTCTGATGAAGGTCATCGACGGTTATCTGACCCTTGTTAAAGACATATATTTCAGCAAGAAAGGCCCTGGTTCAAAAAAATTTGCAGAGGGCTCCCTGACTGAAAAGCGTCACGGGACCAGGGAACATATTTAGATGAAAAAAATAATTCTTGACGGACATAAACTCCAGTGGCACAAAGACAGGGTAGACGCGTGGCTTAACGGCGAACGCATCGCCCCCATAACAATCGACTGCGCCCTGACGCGCAAGTGTTCATACAGGTGCACATACTGCTACGGCATGCTACAGGCCAATGATGAAAAGCGAATGACCAGGGACGTTATATTCAGGTTTCTTGATGATGCCGCTGAAATCGGCGTAAAGGCCATCAGCTTTGTCAGCGACGGCGAAAGCACATGCAGCCCGCATTTATACGATGCCGTGCTCAGGGGAAAAGCAAACGGCCTGGACATGGCAATAGGCACTAACGGTTACATGTTAAAAGATGACCGTCTTGAGGACATACTTCCCGCGCTGACTTATCTGAGATTCAATATATCTGCCGGAGAGCCTGAGAGATACGCTGAAATCCACGGCTGCCGGACGCGCCACTTCGAAAAGGTGATCAATACGATAAAGAAATCCGTCAGGATCAAGAAGGAAAAGGGCCTCGATGTAACGATCGGGCTTCAGATGGTGCTTCTTCCGGAATTTAAAGACCAGATCCTGCCCCTTTCAAAACTCGGCAAAGAACTCGGCGTTGATTACCTTGTTATTAAACACTGCAGCGACGATGAAAGCGGGAGCCTTGGAGTGGACTATGAAAAATATCATGAAATGATAGACATCCTTAAAGCGGCTGAATCATACTCGGAAAACGGTTATATGGTCAGGGCCAAGTGGTCGAAGATCCTCAGCAGCGGAAAGCGTAAATATTCCCGTTGCTACGGCCCGCCTTTTATCATGCAGTTTTCGGGCTCAGGACTCGTGGCCCCGTGCGGCATGCTGTTTAACAGTAAATACAGTAAATACCATATTGCAAATATAGCAGAGAAGTCCTTTAAGGAGATTTGGCAAAGCGACCGTTACCGGGAAGTGCTCGACCTCATAGCCTCTGACAAATTCGACGCCAGGACCATGTGCGGTTCCCTGTGCCTGCAGCACAAGGTCAATGAATTCCTCTGGGACCTGAAGCAGGGAGACACAAAGCTTGAAGAACCTGAAGATGACGCTCCCATGCACATAAATTTCATTTGACCTGTCTTGTGATTAAGCCAATTAACACCCTAACAATGCAGACATTGTTTTAAATGGATGTTCCGGGTTAACAATATTGTGAACCAACTGTCATAATGAGCAAGGAAATAATTATCGCGGGAAAGTGCACGCCTGAAGAGCGACTGCTGTCATATGCATACGAAGCAGGCCTGCCGGCAGTGGAGCTTTACACCACCACCGACATGCTGAATGATACGGACCGCATTGCGGCTATATGCGCTATATTCCCCCTGCGTTACGCAATCCATGCCCCCAATACCGGATGCGATCCAAAAAAGCTGACCGAATTTACAGAGGCCATAGGCGCGGAGGTCGTGGTCACGCATGATATATACTGGGAAGACGAGTGGATGGAAATAATCAGTCTGTTTAAAAATATAAAGGCAAGGCTATGCATTGAAAATACATACAGCATACACGAGCCCGCCAAATTTATGAGGAGATACGGGCTTGGCAGGTGCCTGGACCTTGAACATCTGCAAATGGAATGCGCGGGAATTTTCGAGGAAGAGTTTGTTCGCTTTATAAAACAGGCGGAGCACATCCATCTGACAGGGTATTCATCCGGCACTGATTTATGGCACAGCCATGTTCATCATTCACCGGCGCAGGGAAGATATTTTCTCGACCTAATACACCAGGCCGGTTATTCAGGGTTCGTCGTGTCCGAGGCAAGGAGTTCATATCAGACACTTGAAGAGTTCCTTGCGCTGAATGATTTTTTCAAACAGTGGGAAAGAAGTGCAGGAGAAAACATGGGCGGTGGCGGTCAATGAAAGTCCTGGTCTTCGGGTTCACAATATTCTGCCTTGCCTTTATGGTCCATCTGATTATCTGGAAGATACGTCTTCCGAAGAGACAGGTAAAGACAATGCTGCTGCTTTTTTTTGCTACACTGCTCAGCAGCACATTAATACTATCGAACGCCCCGGCGTCATTTAAATTCTTCAACCTCACTGCTCCGGACAACATCTGGGAGTATCTGCATATATGCCTCTTCTTTATCTCCCTTACGCTTGCCTATATGATAACCTACTCTGCGCTTGAGGCAGACAGTCCTTCGCTTGTTATGGTCATGGCCATAAACAACGCCGAACCCGAAGGACTTGATAAAAATAAATTCGGGGAACTGATGTCTGACGAGACCCTTGTAATGCCGCGTATCAGGGACGTGCTCACTGACAAAATGGCTTATATGGACGGCGACAGATACCGTCTGACGCCCAAGGGCGCCTTCATGGCCCGCATGTTCATATTATGGCGCAGGCTTATCAATGCCCCGGAGGATGGCGGCTAAATGCTCATCCCTGAAAGCGCGATACATTTCCTGATACCGGTCCTTGGACTGGCCGTAAATGTTTTCATACAGCTCCTGAGCGTCCGGCTCTTTCCGGGACTGGGGATACTGAAATCCGTTTTTACGGGATTTACAGCTGGAGGCCTCAGTGTATTATCTGCAGAAATATATTTGTCCGGTGGGGGCATAGACTACCTTCCGATGATTATAGCGAACATCATAATCTACGGTTCACTGGGATACTGTTATTTCCATTTTATAAATCTCGGAATTACAGCCAGAAGGATAAGGGTCCTCAGAGAATTGTATGCGGCCGGAGGAGGGCTTTCTTTAAATGAACTGCTCAAGCGTTATAATGCCGGTGATATGATCAGCAAGAGGCTTGACCGGCTTCTTGGCAGCGGCCAGATTGTCTGCAGGGACGATAAATATCACATCGGCAAACCGGTCATGCTGCTGATGTCCAAAACCATCGTCGCCATGAAGCTTATTATACTGGGGGAAAAAAGTGAGTTTGATTGAGAAACAGAGTTTGGTTGTAATTATGAATTATCCATTGGTAAAATATTCCCTGTTCAGGAAAATCTCTGTGTATAGAACGGGTCTTGCCCTGTGATCTTAATAAATTCGTCCCCCAAAGACGCACTTAAAATATTTCAGCCTTTTTTGCCAATTTTTGTACCTGTCGGTGTAGGGTGTCTCCTTGCGGCGTGCGAGCAGGCAGGGATAAAGGCCCAGTTCATCGACGAACAGGTTGAAGACCGTATGCTTGACCGGGTGGCGGAATATGTCAGGACCCTGGAAAAGCCTTACATCTTTGCCTTCAGTGTCCTGACCGCGGGTTTTAAAAATGCTGTATCTGCCTCAAAAGAATTAAAGCGCTGTTATCCCGATTCAGTCATCCTCTTTGGAGGTATTCACCCCACGGCAGCCCCCGATGAAGTGATCGCCTTTGACCACATCGATGCAGTTATAAGGGGAGAGGGGGAAAGGCCCCTTATTGAATTTTACAGGTGCGTCAAGCAGGGGAAGGATTTTACCCATATCAGCGGCCTCACGTATAAGGCGGGCGGGCACATTGTCCATAACGACATGTCAGACATTATTGAAGATCTCGACGATTATCCGCCCTTCCCATATCATCGTTTCACCTCCGGCAAATATGACCTTGGTTTTGTATTGAGTTCCAGGGGATGTCCCTATCGCTGTATCTTTTGCAGCAACAGGATAACGACCGGCAAGAAATACAGGTACAGGTCAGCTGAATCAATCGTTGACGAACTGGAAATGCTTTACAACAAATACAGCAGGCGGTACGTGCTTTTTATCGATGACAACTTTCTTGTCAGCAAAAAAAGGACATACACCCTTATGGAGGAAATAAAAAAACGCGGGCTGCACGAGAAAATGACCTTCAACTTCCAGGCGAGGGGGGACAATGTTAATTACGAGCTGCTCACGGATTTATATGACTCGGGGTTCAGGAGCATTTTTTTCGGGCTGGAGACTGCATCAGAGGAGCTGATGAAGACCGTAAAAAAGGGCGAGACCGTCGCCGAGTGCGTGACGGCTGTCAGGATGTCAAAGAAAATCGGTTTTCATGTCAGCGCCACATTCATTTACAGTCTGCCCGGTGAAACGCACCGTGACAGGATGGACTGTGTAAGGCTCAGCAATGAACTGGACCTCGACATGGTCAGATTCAATAACGCGACCCCGTACCCCGGGACCGAATTATATGATATCGCGGTTAGCGAAAACAGGCTGTGCGTTAAAGGGCTCTATGAGAATTTCAATTCAGTCTCCACATTTATTGAAAACCCCTTCAGCAAGATCCCCTTTTCCTATGTCCCTGCCGGAAATTCTGAAGAAGAGATAAGGATGGACATCCTCCTCAGTTATCTCGTGTTCTATCTGGACTTCAGCAGATTAAAGAGCATCTTTGCAAGCCCTGACAAGGGGGTGGGGTGGTTTAACGCAGGCGAAGAGATTTTCGAATTTCTCAGGAAAATCCCGGCGCTCTTTCTCATGGGCGGACTGCTGAGCATAAAATTCGGGGAATTGTTCCTTTATACATTTATCGGGAAAAAGACTTCTCTGTCCTTTCGTGAAATTTATTCTCTGTTCAGGGAGCGACGGGACGCCAGAAAACATATCCATCAAATTGTAAAGGACCATACAGCCTGAAAACTACCTTGCAGGACTTCAGAACCTGGATGTAACTGCAAATTATATCTTCTTTGCCATTAAAATAAATGAAACACCTGATAACGGACAACAACGGCAGGTACAGGGCAGAACTGCTGATTACTGTTTTTTCCTTTCTGTGCTGGGGACGGATTCTCACCATGAGCGGCATATGGTGGGACGACTGGGCCTGGGTGTGGCATTATTTAGGGTCAGACAATACAGGTGAGTTCATGCAGCCTTTTGAATGGCTGAAGCACAAATCGGTCGGTTACATGCTCCTGCTGAATTTCAAACTTTTCAATCTCTTTCATGAATATACAACAAATATCTGGAGCCTTCTCAGATTTCTGGTATTCACTTTAAATGCGATAATTATTTACAGGATTGCCTGCAATATATTGCGCGACAAAAATATTATGCCGCTGGCAATCGCGATAATCTATTTGTGCTCGCCCGTGGTCAACCACCTCGCCCTCGTAACGCACAATTATCATGTTTTCCTGTTCTTTTATCTCCTGTCCATTCTTCTTTCCATTAAATCCGTTGCCGCGGGAAAGATCATGTCGCCATATTATTTATCGGCCCTTATTTTTTCTTTCATTGCCATGATCAGTCTTGAAAGTTTCATTTTCTTTGATGTTCTCAGGCCGCTGCTTTTTTTCATTCTGATACGCAGGGCAGGAGAAGACTTTAAGAGCGCCCTTAAGCGCAGCCTGCTTGCCTGGCTCCCCTTTCTCCTGACAGGCGCCGCCGTACTTGTTGAGGCATTGATCGTGCCGCAAAAAGGGCCGTATGCCGGGGTCTATTCTGCCGGGGCCTTTTCGTTTGAGTTCATATATACGGTTATTGAGAGATACCTTGTTTCAATGAAATACATTTTTATAAAAATATATTCCCTTACGTTTAAACATGCACTGATAAAAGAGAGGGAGATGGCATCCGTCTTCATCTCCCTTGCTGCAGCCGTTTACGCATATTACTTATTAAAAGGCAGATTGCGTATAAGCAATCCCTCTGACACATCTCTTCACCCCGAAAGGGAAGCCGGGCTCGCGGCGCTGTTCGGGCTTCTGACGGTAGTTATCGGGCTGCTGCCTTACACTCTGACAAGGGAAGCGGTCACATACGGTCATCAAAGCAGGCATGGGCTTCTTGCAGCGATAGGGGCTTCAATATTTTTTCCGGCAATGCTGATAACTTTCTATAATAAAAAATTGCTTAGTAAGATAGTATGTCAATCGATCTTCGGCCTGTTTGTATTCCTCGGTGTGCTTCAATGCAATTATACGATAAAAGTTTATAAAGACAACTGGGAGCACCAGCGCTCTATATGGTGGCAGATGATATGGCGCGCCCCTGATATCAAACCCAACACCTTTATGATCATCGATATGCCCTGGGGTGAGGCCCCCGGGGGAGGGAGCTATGTATTGCCGCCCGGCCTGAATCTGGCGTATGCAAAATCAAAAGACAAGAAAGAGATTTACAGCCACTACTCATATGAGCTGCGAAACGCCTTCAGAACGGACGAAACAAATTACAGGGGGATTTATGACAAGGAGGTCGTCGAATTCCAGACCTACAAGGGACTTACGAGGATCTACCCGAAAAATCTCATTGCAGCATCATATCAAGACGGCTATCTGTATCTTAATGATGAGATTACCGAACCTGTATCTTCCGAATGGACCGATGTCGAGTTTATGATGTCAAATGTGAAAGAAGACCGGATTATATATGATGCCGCTGGCTCTGATTTCCCATACAGGTGGATTATAGGCCCGGAGTTGAAACACGACTGGCGATACTATTGCCAGAAGGCCAATGCCCTTTCCGGCAGGAACGACCAGCGCGGAATCATACAGTTATATAATGAGGCCGGGGAAAAAGGTTATGACCTGAGCGCCATACGTCCGCAGAACCTGCTGCCTTTTATAAAGGCTTTTTATCTGACCGGTGATCTTAATACAGGAGGACATCTTCTTACTGGATGGGCGGCATCCCCTGCCGGAGGCCGTGAGCGGGCGATTAAATATCTTATATCACAAAATGCTGATGCCGGTCCTGAACTGAGCAAAGAGATCGTCGCTGGGATAGAAAGCGCCTTTATTGACAGGCGGTGATAGTATAACCTTATGGTTGTCTTTACGTCATTCCCTCGAACGTTCCCGCCCGATTATTCTGGATTATGTCTCTCTTAAGAATGTGTTATCATAATACAAAAAAGCGGGGCAAGGTAAATAGGAGGTTACCCTATGGATAAAGCAGCGGCAACAACTATGATTAAAATGCTTGAAACTGTGCCGGACCAGCTTCAGGAAACCGTTGTCGAACATATGCGCGACTATATCGAGGATATCCGGGATGATGCTAAGTGGAAGGAGTCGTTTTCCAAAACCCAGGATAAGCTTATAGCTGCCGCACGGCTGGCCCGCCAGGAAATCGCCGGGGGAATGAGCAGCCCGCTGGATGTCGAAAAACTATGAAATCAGCGACTCTGCCGTCTTTCTGGGAGCACTACGGCAAGCTTGCCTCAGATGTCAGGGCAAGAGCTAAGAAGGCGTACTGTCTTTGGTCGGAAGACCCTTTCCATCCGTCATTGCGTTTTAAGTGCATCAACAAACCGGAGAATATCTGGTCGGCTAGGGTTACGCTAGGCTACAGGGCCATAGGCATCATGGACAATGATACCGTGACGTGGTTCTGGATCGGCAGCCATGACGATTATGTACGCTTCTTCGGCTAATCTCTCCCCGCCTAAACGTAAACAGATCGTCCAAATCCTCAATGCCGTCCTCGGTAGGCGGGAACGGGGTCACCCATTTAAAGGGCATTTGTCAATGGGTGACCAGATACGCTCACGTTCCCTTTCAACTTATTTAATGACGGAAATTCTCACAGATGTGCATTTCAATAAAACCCATAAATGCATTTTTTGGGTTAAAATGTATGCTGCACATGCATGAACTTAAAAATTAAGTTAGTAACCTTTTTATTAAGACTGACGGGATATTCATGTGATAAAACTAAAAGATGATGGTTCATTTTCATTTCCGCTGCTCATAATCACACTGGCCCTCCTCAGCTTCGGAAGGACCATGACGCTTCACGACGTGGCCTGGGACGACAACTGCTGGCTCCTGTCCACTTATTTCACAGATAACCTTCATGACTTCCTGGATACCGGGTTTTACGAGCTCAGGAGAGTGCCCATGGGAATTCTCTACTATTATTACTATTCCCTGCACAAGCTCACAGACCATGCCCACCTGATATGGAATGTCTTTAACATGATCGTTCAGGTTATTTCCCCGCTCCTGATCTATGTATTCATAAATAATGTCATGAAAGGCCGGAGGCTTCTTGCCTTCCTCATCGCAGCGGGCTTCATCATCTGTCCGATTGATACAACACTGCCATACTACGCGAACATCAACTACAGGCTCGGCACGCTCTTTTGTATCCTGTCTTTCTATCTGACGGAAAAGGCACTGGCAGGGAAAACATCCTGGGCGCTATTGCTTGCCGCGATGGCGTCTTCCGCCTTCCCGCTCTATTTCCTTCTTGAGACCACCCTCACGCTTGAACCTGCACGGCTTCTCTTAATCAGCTATGCCCTTTCAGAGAAATATCCAGACCGCAGGATGTTAATAAAAAAGTCCCTGGGCTCCTGGCTGCCATTCGTCATGGTCTGCGTGCCCCTGATTATCTACAGACTCATCAGCAAACCCTACGGCATATATTCCTCCACCTATACAATGGACCCGTATTTCTTTATGAACATTAAGATGCATATCAAGGCGCTCAGGCATTTGCTCTTTTACAACTGGTTTATCTTCCTAAGGCTGATCCAGCATACAGGTTTCTGGTCGATAGCTGCGGGCGCTATAACATTCATAATCACTTTCATGTATTCAGACAGATTCATCAGGGGCATTAGTGATGATACCGTTTCTTCCGGAAGCGGTTTTAAGGCCACTTGGAGCCGTAACTGGAAGGAGATAAGGTTTATTTTTATTTTGGGATTGATGCTTGTCGTGCCGCCTGTAATGATGTATGAATTCTCCGGACGGGTCCCTGCCCCGGGCATGGAAGGCAGACACGGCACTATCCTCCTTTTCGGCTACTCAATCGCATTCGGCAGTCTGCTGTATTGCCTTTACAGAACTTTTCTTTCAGCGGGAAAGAGGCAGGCAAAAGCGCTTACCATCCTCTTCCTCTCATTTGGGGTCTTTTTCAATAATGTAAATCTCGACCTTTATAATATGGGGGAGAAATATCAGAAGGGCTTCTGGCGGGCGTTCACAGCACGATTCCCTTCCCTCCCGGACAAGGCGTCTTTTCTTATAGACGCCAATGCCAATTCACCTTATTACAACGCGGACCTTGAGGCATATTATGAACTGGAATTCCCGTTGAACATGCTTTACGCAAGATCGAAGTCTCATGATGAATTTCTTAATTACAGGGTTTATGCCATTTCCGAAGGGATCAGGGATGAATGGAAACAGTCAAGTCCGATGACGTTTCAGAGGTATTCACACGCAGGCAAAGACACCTTCATCTCAGACAGAATGATCTATATCCATTACAGGGAAGGGGAACTCCTGGTCAACCGCGAGATCCTGAACAAATACCCTGAGGTCACTTATAAAATGTGGCTTGATAAAGACCCGCCCCGCTTCAGCGGCACAATACCTGAATATCCACTGAGATACAAGTTGAAAGGATTTTACTAGACCGAAAGGTTTATAATTTCTGATCATGCGACGGAAACACATACTATTTTTTGTTGATCACAAGTGGAGAGACCTTTTAAGCAGTGTGTACATCAAGCTGCTCCTGGAAAAAAGGGGCTACAGGGTGACCATTGCGAGAAACGGTTTTGAGCGCTTCATCCTCCCTGTTCTGCAGCCCGATGCGGTCATTTTCAACCACGTGTATGAAGACAAGCGGGTGGACCTGGTCAGGAGATATTCAGCGAACGGGTTACAGGTAATCGTGCTTCCTACAGAAAACATTCCTGTACTCGATAAAGTCAAACAACTCTTCGCAGGCCAGATGTCCGACCTCTCAATAGTAGACCTGTATTTCGTATGGAATGAAGAGGTGGGTGATATCATGAGAAAGGGCAAGGCCATTGACGAGTCACTGGTAAAGGTCATCGGGGTCCCGCGTTATGATATTTACAGGGAACCCCTCTCATCTCTCATCGTGGGGAAGAAAGATTTTCTCGCGAAATATAATCTCAACCCTGATTATCCGGTAATAACGATGACCACTAATTTTACCCTGGCCGGCTTTGCGAGCAAGAACATCGAATTTTTCAAAAAGGACATTAAGGGGCTGAAGTCAGATCAGATAGGATATGATCATGACCTCGCGCTAAGAGACCTTAAGTCAAGGGAGATATTCCATGACGCCTTTTACAAACTGGTAAAGGACTACCCTGAGGTCAACTTCATAATCAAGCCCCATCCCTCGGAAGACCACACGCCGTACTACGATATTATTAATAAACTAAACAGCGGCCCGTCACAGGGACGTGTTGCCGTGGTGCTTACGGAGTATATCTGGGATGTGCTCAGCGCAACCGACATCCTGCTCGAAAGGTCTTGCCTCACAGGCATGGAGGCCTGGTTCATGGGAAAGCCGACCATAGAACTCCATCTCAACCCCGATGAGTGGTATCACTCGGTCCCAATGGCAGGCGGAAGCGACGAGGTATCAGATTACGCGCAGCTCCGTGAGAGGATTGACCATTATCTTGCCGGGGGTAAAATAGACAGCAATAAACTCTCTCACAGGGAGGAAATAATCAAGCTCTGGTGCGGCAATCTGGACGGCGGGGCATGTCAGCGTGTAGTCGATGAAACAGACAAATTCCTAAGAGACAAACCGCCCGCACTGAAGAGTTTTTCATGGTCTGATATAAAAACTTATATGTTATACTATTCCTTCATATATCCCGATTACAGGCTGCTTGATCTGAAGCTTTACAAAAACCGGGGCAGGAAAATCGACAAGCTCGGCCGCACGGACAAGTATTTCAGGGCCAAGGATATCCTTAACTGGGAAGTCAGGATCAGGCCGCTGTTATAATATCGATTCGGTAGGGGCATGGCGCGCCATACCCCTACTTTAAATAAGATATGAGAGATTCTATTAACATGAAGGGCAAAAAAGTCCTTGTCACAGGGGCAGACGGGTTCATCGGCAGCCACCTTGTAGAGACCCTTTTGAAGGAAGGATGTCAGGTGCGGGCCTTTGTATTTTACAACTCCTTTAATTCCTGGGGATGGCTCGACACCTTTAGTCCGGCGCTGTTAAAAAAGATCGAAGTCTTCCCCGGCGATATCAGGGACCCAAACGGCGTAAGGACTGCTGTCAAAGGGATGGATATTGTATTTCATCTTGCAGCCCTCATAGCCATCCCGTTTTCATACCATTCACCCGACGCGTACGTCGATACTAATATAAAGGGAACAATGAACGTGCTTCAGGCATGCAGGGATTTCAATATCAAAAAAGTAATCGTCACATCAACGTCCGAGGTATATGGAACAGCCCGGTATGTGCCTATAGACGAGGGCCACCCTTTGCAGGGACAGTCGCCGTATTCAGCGACAAAGATAGGCGCAGACAAAATCGCAGAATCATTCTACAGGTCCTTTGACCTGCCTGTTGTAACAGCCAGACCATTCAATACTTACGGACCCAGGCAGTCGGCGCGGGCGGTCATCCCGACTGTCATCACACAGCTCCTTTCCGGCAAGACAAAACTGAAGCTCGGTTCGCTGCATCCAACAAGGGATTTTAATTTTGTTCAAGACACATGTAAAGGCTTTATCGCTCTTGCGCAGTGCCCTGAGGCAGTCGGAAAAGAGGTCAACATCTGCAGCAGCAAGGAAATATCCATAGGCGAACTGGCGCAGACCCTGATTGATATCATTAATCCCAAGGCAAAGATCATCTCAGATGAGGACCGCCTGAGACCCGGCAAAAGCGAAGTGGAGAGACTGCTCGGCTCAAACGCGCTCATTAAAGAACTTACGGGCTGGCAGCCCAGGCATTCTTTAAGACAGGGCCTTGTTAAGACCGTTGACTGGTTTAAGAAGGGCGACTTTTTACATAAATACAAATCCGACATCTATAATATTTAGGACCATATCATGTCACGTAATATTCCTCTTTCAGTCCCCGTAATAAAAGGCAATGAATGGAAATACATAAAGGAATGCCTTGACTCAGGCTGGGTCTCATCCGTCGGGGGCTTTGTGAACAGGTTTGAAGACATGGTTGCCGGGTACGCGGGCTGCAAATACGCGGTCGCCACAACAAACGGCACGTCAGCCCTTCATGTAAGCCTGGTTGCCTGCGGCATAAAATCCGGTGACGAGGTCATTGTCCCTACGCTGACCTTTATCGCGACCGCAAATGTCGTCAGATACTGCAATGCCGAACCTGTGTTTATGGATTGTGATAAAGACACCCTTTGTATCGATACGGACAAATTGAGAGAGTTTTTGAAAAACAGCACATACAGGGAAAACAATATCACTTATAACAGTGAGACCAAAAGGCCGATCAGGGCCATGGTCCCGGTACATCTCTTCGGACATCCTTCGGACGTGGATTCTTTACTGGAGCTGGCCGATGCATACAACATCATTATTATTGAAGATGCCACAGAGAGCCTCGGCTCTGAATATATGGGAAGGCAGACAGGCTCATTCGGCAAGGCAGGGTGTTTTTCCTTTAACGGAAACAAACTGATAACCACGGGCGGCGGCGGCATGGTTGTCACGGATGACGAGTCACTGGCAATAAGAATTCGTCATCTCACCACGCAGGCCCGCAGTGACGCTGTTGAATACGACCATGACGCAATCGGATACAACTACCGGCTCACTAATATTCAGGCAGCAATGGGCGTGGCCCAGATGGAGCAGATAGATGAATTTATAGCCGTCAAGAGAAAAAATGCCGAACTGTACCGCGACCTGCTTGACAGTGTAAAGGAAGTTGATGTGCTATGGGAAAAAGACCGGGTGAAAAGCAATTTCTGGTACATTACATTAAAGATGCCGCCTGATCACAGGAAAAAACTGATGGAGCATCTCATGTCCAAAGGCATACAGGTAAGGCCCGTATGGAAGCCCCTGCACGCGCTCCCGGTATATAAAAACTGCCAGGCATATAAAACAACCAATGCCTTTGAAGCGCATGCTTCCTGCATAAACCTTCCGTGCAGTGTTAATATTTCCGTGGAAGATATCAGATATGTCTCGGATAACATTACCGGGTATTTCAGGGGCCTATGACAGCAGCCATGGAAAAAATAATTATACTGGGCGGAGGCGGTCACGCAAAGGTCCTGATAGAAATCATCAGACTGACCGGCAAATATGAGATCGCAGGGATACTGGATGCCGGGTTCGATAAAGGTTTTGAGATCTTCGGGGTGCCTGTAATAGGAAAGGACGATCTACTGCCCGGCATATTCGAAAGGGACCGGATCAAAAATGCCTGCATCGGGGTCGGAAGCGCCAGAGACAATTCCCGGAGAAAGGCCTTATATGAAAAAGTTAGACAGCTCGGGTTTTCCGTGCCGTCCCTGGTCCACCCCAGGGCCATTGTGTCCGCGAGTTCAAAGATTTCCAGGGGGGCGCAGCTAATGGCAAATGCGATTATACAGCCGTGCAGTTTTATCGGAGAAAATACAATCATCAATACAGGGGCCATAGTCGAGCATGACTGCAACATCGGCAAGCATATTCATGTGTGTCCGGGAGCGGTTTTGTCCGGAGAATGTATTGTGGGGAAAGAGACCTTTATCGGAGCAGGGGCCACTGTTATTAATGGAATTAAAATAGGCAAAAACGTTACAATCGGTGCAGGATCGGTGGTCATAAATGACATAGCGGCCGGGTCTGTTGTAAAAGGGGCGCCCGCGAAATGAGTGTGTTCATTATCGCTGAAGCAGGGGTGAACCATAACGGAAGCATCGCAACCGCCAGGGAGCTTATAGACGCTGCTGCAATGGCCGGCGCGGACGCTGTAAAATTCCAGACCTTCCGGGCCGGGGAAATAGTGACAAAGGCATCGGAGAAGGCAGACTATCAGATAAAAAATACAGGGATGGATGAGTCCCAGTACAGTATGTTGAAAAAACTGGAACTGCCTGAATCAGGGCTTAGGGAGCTTTACTATTACTGCAAAGAAAAAAATATAATGTTCATGTCCACTCCGTTTGATGAAGACAGCGCGGACTTCCTTGGCGGGCTGGGGATGACCATCTTCAAGGTCCCTTCGGGCGAGATAACGAACAAGGCGCTGATTAAACATATTGCGTCAATGAAGAAACCGGTTCTGCTGTCTACGGGCATGTCTTATCTTGAAGAAGTCGGAAAGGCCGCAGGATGGATAAACGAAGTCTGGGACAATTTGAATAGCAAGCCGCAGCTGACCCTGCTTCATTGCGTCTCAAACTATCCGGCTGAATTTGATGACGTAAACCTGCGCGCCATGGAGACCATGAAGACGGCCTTTGGGCTGCCGGTCGGATACTCTGACCATACAAGAGGGATTGAGGTCCCGGTTGCAGCAGTTGCAATGGGGGCTTCGGCAATAGAGAAGCACTTTACCCTTGACAGGACCATGAAGGGCCCGGACCACAAGGCGTCACTGGAACCTCAGGAACTCAGGGAAATGGTCATGGCAATCAGAAATGTGGAACGCGCCATGGGCGACGGCATAAAAAGGCCCGCTAAAAATGAAGAGCATATGAGAAGCATCGCAAGGAGAAGCATAGTCGCTGCAAGGACGATAAATTCCGGCGATACTATTAAACCTGAGGACATTACGGTGAAACGGCCGGGCATCGGCATTTCCCCTGAACACAGGGAAGCAGTCATTAATAAGATAGCCACAAGGCGCATAGATGAAGATTCGCTCATCAAATGGGAAGATATAAAAGATGCGTAAAATAGCTGTCATAACAGGGACAAGGGCCGATTACGGCCACCTTTATCAAATAATAAAAGGGATACACGATGACCCGGAACTTGAGCTTCAGCTTATCGTGTCCTCCATGCACCTTTCACCTGAATTCGGCATGACAGTGAAGGCGATTGAGAAGGACGGTTTCCCTGTTGCTGAAAGGGTTGAAATGCTGCTCTCCTCAGATACGGATGAGGGGGTCTCGATTTCCATGGGACTCGGAGCAATCGGCTTTGCAAAGGCATATTCACGGCTGAGGCCGGATATTATCGTTATACTGGGAGACCGCTTTGAAATACACGCGGCCGCCAGCGCGGCAGCGCCCTTCAGGATACCCGTAGCGCACATCCACGGCGGTGAATCCACAGAAGGGGTCATAGATGAGCTCTTCCGTCATTCCATAACCAAACTTAGTCACCTGCACTTTGCGGCCACACAGGTCTATGCCGACCGGATCAGGCAGATGGGCGAGAAGCCTGAAAATATTTTTGTTACAGGTGCGCCCGGACTTGACAGTATAATTAATCTCACACTGCTCAGCAAAGATGCCCTCGCAGGAGAACTCGGAATTCCCTCTGATATGAACTGGGGTGTAGTAACTTTTCATCCTGCCACACTTGAAACAGAAAATACAGAGAGCAGCCTAAAGGAAATACTGCGGGCCCTTGACAGCTTCCCTCAGGTACACTGGGTCTTTACATTCCCGAATGCGGACACGTCAGGCAGGACCATCATCGCGCATATCAAGGCGTATGCCGCTGAGAAAGGAAAGCAGGCATCGGTGTTCATCTCACTGGGACAGCCCAGGTATCTTTCAGTGCTTAAGGCCGCGGCCGTTATGGTAGGCAACTCCTCTTCAGGCATAATCGAGGCCCCTTCATTTGAACTTCCCGTAGTAAATATAGGGAGCAGGCAGGAGGGCAGGATCAGGGCCAAAAACGTTATCGATGTCCCTGAAGGCGGCAGAGCCGCTATAATAGTTGCGATCAGGAAGGCGCTTTCCCGTGAATTCAGGGACACGTTAAAGGGACTTGAAAACCCCTACGGTGACGGGACTGCAAGCAGCAGGATACTTCAGGTTTTGAAGAGTGCGCCATTAAGCGGGATAATGAAAAAACATTTTCATGATATAAAACAGGACAACATCTGACAGTATGGAAAAAGACAAAATAAAACTCTCATTCATTTCCTCTGGTTCCACTATCAAACAGGCCATAAACAGGCTCAACGAGACTGGGCACAGGATACTCTTTGTTACAGACACGGACGAGAGGCTGACCGGCACGGTCACGGACGGTGATATCAGAAGGGGGATTGTGAACGGCATACAATTGACAGACGCTGTTTCCGGGATAATGAACACAAAGTTTCTGTCCATTAAAGCAGATTCCCCTGATAAAACCAGAGAGGCCGAGCGCCTTATGCAAAAGCACCTCATCAGCCATATCCCGGTCCTGGACATGCGCGGCAAGATCACAGATGTCATTTCATGGATTGACTGTCTTAACCTTGAGATGTCTCCACAGAGGCAGACAAAGGAGACCTTTGAAAACGCTGTAGTCATAATGGCCGGGGGAAGGGGCACAAGGCTGGACCCCTTTACAAAGATCCTTCCCAAGCCGCTCGTACCGCTCAGGGACAAGCCGATAATTGAACATATCATGGACCGCTTTTTTGTGAACGGGTTTTCGAGGTTCATCCTGATAGTCAATTATAAAAAGGAAATGATAAAGTCCTACTTCAGTGATACAAAGCTGCCCTACAGTATCGAGTTTGTGGATGAAGCGGAATACTCCGGAACTGCTGGGGGGCTGTCGCTGCTCAGGAATAAAATAGACAGCGCCTTTATAGTAACTAACTGCGATACGATACTTGAGGGGGAGTTCTCGGACTTCTTTAAATGGCACAGGGAACACAACAACCTCCTGACCATCATCGGCTCCCACAAAGAAATCGAGGTGCCCTATGGCGTGCTAAGCATGAACAATGGGCTTCTTCTCGGGATAGACGAGAAACCGAAGATCGATCTTTTTATAAATACCGGGACATATATTCTTGAGTCCTCACTCCTTGGCTATATTGCTGACGGCGAATGTATTGATATGGACAAGTTCATCGATAAGGTAAAGACAGCTACCAACGAAAGGGTCGGGGTCTATCCCCACTGGGGAGGCTGGCTTGATCTGGGGCAGTGGGACGAATACAGAAAGAGCCTGAAAAAAATAGGGGAATGTACGGATGAACTATAAAGGGCTTTTTTCCTGCGAGAATAAAATCGCAATGGTTACCGGAGGCGGCGGCCTTATCGGCCGTGAGATCATCAGCGGCCTCCGCGAGTTCGGGGCCTCTGTTTACGCCGCTGACATTGACAGGGAAAAGGCCGCGGGCAGACTTGATGATAAAATCAAATTCCTGCAGCTTGATATCACCGCTGAAGACAGCGTCAATAATGCTGTCGATGAAGTTGTAGGACAATCGGGCAGACTGGACATTCTCGTAAACTGCGCCTACCCGCGCACCACTGACTGGGGCGCAAAGTTTGAAGATATAAAATTCGCTTCATGGAAAGAAAATGTGGACAACCACCTCGGTGGTCATTTCCTCATCTGCCGGGCAGCTGCAGAGCAGATGAAAAAACAGGGCGGCGGCACGATGATAAATTTAGCCTCAATATACGGTGTCACAGCCCCTGATTTTTCCATCTATGAAGGGACGCCAATGACTATGCCTGCTGCCTACGCATCAATAAAAAGCGGGATAATAGCATTGACCAAGTATATCGCAACATATTACGGAAAATATAATGTCCGGGCCAATACGGTTTCCCCTGGAGGCATCTTTGACGGGCAGCCCGCGTCTTTTGTGGAAAGTTACTCGCGGAAAACCCCACTGGGAAGGATGGGCAGGCCGGACGAAATTATAGGCGCTGTTATGTACCTCGCCTCTGACGCCTCCTCATATGTGACCGGGGAAAACATAATGGTTGACGGCGGCTGGACCGCGTGGTAAAGGCGGACAGACATTGGGCATGAAGGCGCTGGTTGCAGGTTGCGGTTCAATAGGACGCAGACACATCTCAAACCTCATCGCTTCCGACAGGATAGAACAGGTAATAATTTATACACAGAACAAAGACTGCCTGAAAGGTCTGGACGACAGGGGGAAGACCGTTTCAGTCTGCTCTCTTGCCGGGGTCAAGGCTGATTTCGCCGTTATAGCCAACGACACCAGTAAGCATATCGACACTGCCCTGGAACTTGCCGACTGCGGCATGGACCTCTTTATCGAAAAACCCCTGTCCCATAATCTCGACAAGGTTGATCTATTAATAGACAAGTCTGAAAAAAAGAGGACAAAGATACTCATCGGTTACAATCTGAGGTTCCTTGGAATTATGGACTACATTAAAGATCAGCTTGAGAACAAATTGCTCGGCGGCCTTTATTTCGCAAAAATCGAGGTGGGCCAGTATCTGCCTTTCTGGCGGAAAGGGACGGACTACAGGGAATCATACAGCGCAAGCAGGGAGCGGGGCGGAGGCGTTGCCCTGGACCTGTCGCACGAGTTAGACTATATGCGCTTCCTTTTCAATGGACCCGTTAGTTGGAAGGTAACGCGGTCAAAGGCAGGTAGTCTTGAAATAGACACTGACGATATATTCGAAGGCCTTTACCTTTACGAAAGCGGCTTTATATGCAATGTGCATATGGATTGTCTGCAGGAGCATGCAAAACGCAGTATAAGGATCGAGGGCAGCAGAGGCTCCCTGTTCTGTGATTTTATCGGGAAGGAGCTGACGGTTTCATCCGGAAGCGGCAAGACGGTTATAAACGACGCGGGCCTCTTTGACCTGAACGATACGTACAGGAAAGAGCTGGACCATTTTATGGACGTTGTGGAAAAGGGGACCAAACCGGCCATTGACCTTCAGGATGGAATTGCTATATTGAAATTAATTGAGGACAGATAAATGAGAATTCTACTAGTAGTATACGATGCGGACAATTACATACATTTTTTCCCCCAGGGGCTGGCCTATGTGGCTGCGGTGCTGAGGCGGGAAGGTCATGAAGTTGAGATATACAGCCAGGACCAGCACCATTATCCTGATTCCCATCTCACGCAATACCTGAACAAAAACAGGTTCGACATTATAGGCATCAGTATCATCGCCGGTTATTACCAGTACAGGAAGCTGTTGAGCATCTCCGATGCAATTAATAAATCGCGCCACAGGCCCTTCTATATAATAGGCGGTCATGGCCCTTCACCCGAACCTGAATTTTTTCTTGATGAGACAGGAGCGGATGCAGTCGTCATCGGGGAAGGAGAGATAACCGTCGTCAAACTGCTTAAGGCCATTGAGATGAAAAAATCATTCAGCGGCATAAAAGGCATCGCCTACCGGGAAGGCGGCAAGGTCGTTATAAACGAGCGACAGCCGTTGATAAGCGACATCAATACACTGCCTTTACCCGCTTATGATCTTTTCCCTATGGAGTATTACAGGTTAATGAGAATGCCTCATGTCAGGAATTCAGATTTTGTCATGCCGATGCTCTCCGGCCGGGGATGCACCTTCAGATGCACCTTCTGTTACAGGATGGACAAGGGGTTCAGGCCGAGGAGCAATGAGAGTATCATTGAAGAGATCAGGCTCCTTACAAAGGACTACGGCATCACATACATTGCTTTTTCCGACGAACTGCTTATGTCCTCTGTTGAAAGGACCGAGGGCCTGTGCAGGGATTTCATCAAGGCGAGGCTGAACGTCAGATGGGACTGTAACGGAAGGCTCAATTTCGCAAGGACCGACCTGCTCAGACTCATGAAAAAGGCAGGGTGCGTGTTTATAAATTACGGGATCGAGTCCATGGATGACAATGTCCTGAAGAACATGAAAAAGGGGCTGACAACAAAGCAGATAACAAAAGGCATTGAGGCCACACTGGAAGTCGGTATAAGCCCGGGGCTGAACATCCTCTTCGGCAATATCGGGGACAACCGCGAGACCCTCAGAAAGGGCGTTGACTTCCTTTTAAAATACGATGACAGGGCCCAGTTCCGTACCATTCGGCCCGTAACTCCTTATCCAGGGGCCCCGCTCTATTATCATGCGATTAAAAAAGGGCTGCTCAAAGACTGCCGGGATTTCTATGAGAACAAGCACCTGAATTCAGACCTTGTGGCGATTAATTTTACGGAACTCAGCGATAAAGAATTCCATGAGGCCCTGCTTGAGGCCAATACAAGACTCATTACAAATTACTATAACAATGCGCTGGACTCGGTCCTTGAGAGGGCGCGGAAGCTTTACCTTGAAAAGGACACAGGGTTCCGGGGCTTCCGCCACGCGTAACTTATACGGAGTTCGATATGTATAAAAATAATGTGATATTGAGCGTGATACCTGCCAGGGGAGGGTCCAAGGGTCTGCCGGGGAAAAACATCAAGCAGCTTCAGGGTAAGCCCCTGATTGCCTATACTATCGAACAGGCAAAAGAATCAAAATATATCGACCGTGTAATAATATCCACAGAGGATGATCAGATAGCAGAAGTTTCAAAAAGATACGGCGCGGAAGTGCCTTTCCAAAGACCAGCGGAACTGGCCCGTGATGACAGCAGCATGATGGATGTACTGCTTCACGCAGTGAAGTGGATGGAAGGGGAAGCAAAATTTAAATTTGATATCCTTGTGCTCCTTCACGTAACCACCCCCCTGAGAGAGGCTGAAGATATTGATAAATGCATTGAGCTCCTGGTTGATGAAAAGACGGACAATGTCTTCTCAGTTGCCGAGGCTTACAGAAACCCTTACTTTAATATGGTGGAAGTTACAGCCGGGAATGAGGTAAGACTTGTCAAAGATGGGCATTTTACCACAAGACAATCCGCCCCCAGGGTCTTTGATATGAATGCCTCCATATATGTCTGGTGGAAAGACACCTTCAAGGCAGAAAAAGGCCTCTTCCTCAAAAAGACAAGGGTATATCCCATGCCGAGGGAAAGGTCCGTGGACATAGACGAGCCCATGGACTTCAGGATCGCCGAGATGCTGCTGCAGGACAAACAGAAATCTTAATACCTTCATGTTAAGAAAAAAAATATTCCTTAATACCATAGTAAACTCAGGAGGCAAGCTCCTGTCCTTTGCCCTCCAGATATTCATCATCACATACCTGATAAAAGTCCTCGGCAAAGACGCATACGGGGTGGTCGTGCTCGCACTGGCCCTTGTTGCCAATACCAATATTCTTGAGGCCGGCTTCGGCCTGTCCGTCACAAAATATGTTGCGGAGTATAAGGCAAAAGGCGACTGGCAAAGACTCCTTCAGACCATAAACACAAACCTGGTCATCTCCACAGTGCTCGGGCTTGTCATGTGTTTAGTGCTTACCCTTATAAATGAAGTCTTCCTTGAAAAAATATTCACCATTCCGCCTGAGCTTGTAACTGACGCTAGGAACATGATCAGGGCGCTCATCCTTCTTTCATTTGCGGAGTTCTGGTCCGTAAGCCTGATACGTGTTGCAGAGGGCCTTCAGAAATACGCGCTGGCCAGGTCCATGGAGCTTATTAAATGGCTTCTGCGGGCGGTATTTGTTTTTATAGCTGTCTATGCCGGATACGGGTTAGCGGGAATAGGGATAGCTTATCTTGCCGCGGGTGTTCTCAACCTTGTCATTGTCTATATAAAGGTCATTATGCAGGACCCGGCCCTCAGGCTGTCCCCCTCGCTCAGCAGCAAAGAGTCCTTCGGACAGCTTTTCGGTTTCAGCATATGGATATTGATCGCCAAGGTCTTTGCGTTTCTCTCATATAAAATAGACGTAATTATTTTAGGCATCTTCCTGCCCCCGGCCAACCTGACATATTACAGTGTCGCATTTAAAATATTTGAGATGCTGCGCTACGGCCTCTCGCTCATATCCTCCACACTGGTGCCCGTGACCTCCGAGCTCAACGCAGTGACGGACAGAAAACGGATAGCCATGCTTTTTGAAAAAGCCACAAAGTATTCCGTCCTTGCAGTCGGACCGATGCTGGTCCTTTTTTATTTTTATATGAACGTAATCATAAAGCTCTGGTTCGGGGAAGGTTATGAAACAGCCGTGACACTCGGCAGGCTGTTCATCATTTCGCTGACCGCAATGGCCTTCATCACCAGCGGCACTGAGATGATGGTGGGAATAAACCAGGTAAAGACGCTTGTCAAATTCAATGCCGCTGCAACTGCCGTTAACCTGGCAGTCAGTATTTATCTGGTGCGTATCATTGGGGCGCCGGGAGTTGTATTAGGAACGGTCCTTGGCTCATTCGTAATCATGTTTACATACCTGCCTTCAATGATTAAATCTTTTGATGTTGCTCCCGGCCCATTCCTGAATAATGTGGTTTTAAAATCCGGGCTCCCATTAATTATTATGATCTGCTGCTTGTTTTTCATCCCGGCATATACCGGAACCATTATCGGGATCATAGCATATGTTTTGATAAGTTATAAGTTTATGCTTGATAAAGACGACCTCAAAATAATCCTGCATAGATAAACTGAAACCACTGATAGATGTACTAATGTCAAGAATGCAAAATATTACCCAAAACCGGCTTAATAAAAAACATCATCTTATAACATAGGTTATGTTGCCCCATAGTTTGAAGTAACCGGCACCCATTGACAAGCCCTCGAAAGACTTATATTATGTACATCACAAACAAGCATATTTTCGGGCGGGGGACACTATATTTCAGATGAGAAAAACACCTTCGGTATTTAGTCTGTTAGCAGGTTATTATGTCGTTACATATTTATTCTACATATTTCACTTTCAGTCTTTTATCAAAGATGCGTTCATCGCCCCGCTTTTCTTCCTTGTCCCAACAGGTTTCGGACTTCTTATCTTCTCGACATTCAATACACACAAAAAGCTCCTGGGATCGATAACCGGGCTGCAGCTCATTCTGGCTTCCACATTCCTGGGTTTTCTCACTATATCTTTAATTTATACAGAGATGAACAACCATAATTTACTACCTTCCCGTTTTTTTGTTATTTATCCTTTAATCAATATCTTGTCCCTGGCGGGGTTTTACAGAGCAAGGGACATCCTTGTCATAAATGATACATTCAGGTCCGTCCGAAATACATTCTTATTTCTGCTGCCCCCGCTGCTATTAATCTACTATTACCTTTTTTTGCATTTTTCTCCCTACCCTTTAAGAGATATTTTTATGGAAACGCATTTCATGAAAGGAGCGCTTGAATTTTCCAAATATCACATTATCAATATCGCTACCGGAGATACTTACTTTGCTCTCTTACAGGTCCATACCGGACTTTTAACCCATTATTTCAATTACAATTTAATCAACTCTCAATGGATACTGCCATTTTATCTTTTTATTATGTATTTCATCTGCTTTTACTGTTTCTATAGTTCCTTTATTAAGGACCGTTTCATCCTTATAACTGCAATGGGGTTAAATACTATTTTCACAAGTCTCATGTTTTCAAACAGCAACAACAGTTACCTGATTATGCTCACAGTGGTCTTTTTCTCCACGCTCGTCAGTAAGAACAGGGAACGCACGAGTGTCCTTCCGGTTTTGTTGGAGATCTTAGTCTTGTGCGGATTATCCGTTTTGTTTTTCCTGTTCAGGGAAGTGCCTTCCTATACCAAGACCATGCTGCCTTATTTAACGTCCTATCTTCTTATAATGCTTGCCTTGTCTGCCTTAAACGTCAACAGGGTGCTCCCTCAGGCGTTTATCATTCTGATGCTGCTGATTGCCCCTCCCTATCATAGAGCCGCAAGCCTATATATGCCGCTCATGTTATTTCTATCCCTGATATATTTTTTCTGCTTCCAATGGAAGTTAAAATCTGTCTCCTGTGACCGGCTTACCCTCTTTAAAAAGGTAATTGTATACAGCATTGCCTTCGCACCTTTTATTATTGCCCTGGAGATTATGATAACAATCGGATGGCCTCATGCTATAACATCTCATATAATCGATATTCTCAACCCGGTTTTTCTTTTAATAGTCGGCCAGAGGGTTGGCGACAACCAGGGGGTGGTCGGCACAACCGCCGAATTTGTTAGGTTTGTTCCCCCGCTTGTTTATCTGGTCTTTGCCTTGCTTGCCCTGTCGATAGCAAGGAAGAAAAACACGGACCTGAACCGTAATTTCCTTGAAACGAACCTTAGCTGTATTACCTTCTGCACTGTCTCGACCCTCATATTTCTCATTGTATTTTATAGCCCTCTGCCTAATATTCACAGGCTGCTTGTTTTCCCGGTGTTGATGATTTTTGCGCTTACTGCTGTCCTGTTTAAACACTATTATGAAACATATCTGTCAACGCCAAAATACTCAAAGACGCCTTTATTCCTGGCCGGCGCAATTGCCTTATATACTCTCATCGCCAGGTTCATATATGATATGCCCTGGAAATATCCCGACATTACCAGTCCTTATCTTGCCGCGCTTTATCCTGTTACTTTCGCAGGCTGGGCAGCGATTATCCTATCATTAATTACACTGCTGTTCGTTCGCAGGGCTGCGCTTATCACGTTTTTGACCATATCAATCCTTGTATCCGGATTCTTCCTTGACCGGTTCAACCTGGTAACCAAGCTTTATGATAATTCTTACGGGTACGATTTCCCTGGATCAAAGGTCATCTCTCATTATTCGCTGCTTGATCTCAATACCGCGGAGCAATTTGGTAAATTGATCAACTCCCCGATGAACCTGATGTTTTCCGATCCATCAACCCTCGGCATATTTGAGGCACAGACCGGAATTAACGGCTTATATACATTTTCAAATCTTGGATTAATGCTTGATGTGTACAAAGATGCTCTTAAAAAAATTATCAGAGATGTCTTCCCGGATGTTCAAGAGCATGTTGGCATGCTAAATGAAATACGCTCCCCGGTCTATGATTCTAAAATCCCCGACTACACCGTAAAAAATATGGATACGATGCGGAAGCTCGCTGAATTCTGCGATAAACACAAAGGCGCGGTACCCGAAGCATTCTACGCGATCCAGTCCAGACTCAGACACCCCTTTGACTTGGCTGCCTTTAAATATGACTATAGCCAGTGGGCCAATGAATATAAAGACAGAATTTACTGGATAGTTAATGAAAAAACCATACGATGGGCATATGGAGATACTGGATATTATCCCATGAACAAACCGTTCTCCGAGAACTACATAAAGGAGCACATCCTGCCTTATTTCGATGTAGTCCTCAACTCTGAGAATTCTGTGTTGGTCCTTAAGCTAAAGTAACTGTCCGGAATACAAGAATTAGGTGGTATATTGTATTATAGATGGTGTCATTTCAGGATCAGGACAGCAATATAATTCCATCAACAATTTTCTTTTTTAACAAATAAGAATTTTATTATGAAAATCGATATTCTATTTGCAATCATGGCCGTACAGGAAGTCGTCTTCTTCGCCCCCATTGCCCGGAGGCTCATGGAGGAAGAGGGGCTGAAGGTCGCGTTTCTGACCTTTCACGAAGCCGGGGACGATATTCTTGATAAAGAAGGCATACCATACTTCAGCCTGCACAAGCTGAAGCGGTCCTCGCCTGCCGCGTCTATAAATGCATCGGACATCGGGAAACAGCTCGGAGTCGATACCGACCACCTCGTATTCCATGAGATGCATACATCCGGGAGAAAGAAATCCGCCCTGATATCGAAGGCCGCGAATTATTCTTCCATCTTTGACAAAATAATGCAGGACAATGACATAGGGTGTATCGTGCAGGAACTCGGCGGTTTTATCGCGCCTCTGACGCTCTATTATGTCGCGAGGAAAAACAATGTAAACCACGTATTCATAGAGCCCGCCATGTTCAGAAAGAGAGTCGTCTTTACACTCAACCGCCTCTATGCTGATATTACAGACACTGATGAAAGAGATTTGGAAATGAGTGATGAGCTCTCGCAGTTATTAAACGAATACATGACCAAAAAGACGGTTGTCATTCCAAAAAAAGACCGGCACTTCTTTCAGGACATGACTTTCAGGCGGCTGTTTTCATCCGACAATTTCAGGAGGCTGGGCAGAAAGCTCTTTCATAAATACGTGCTTGGTCGTGAAGAAGAGTATAACTGGATAATGCGTTATATCAATATGCATGTTATAAAGGCCTTCAGGAGAAAGCTCCTGAGCGGATACTATACTCAACCTCAGGAAGGTGAAAAATACGTGTACTATCCTTTTCACGTTCCGCTTGATGTGCAGCTGACTGCCCGGTGTCCGGAGTTTTTTGATCAGGAAACCCTTGTGGGAAAGATCGCGGGCAGTCTCCCGCAAGGTTACATGTTATACATAAAAGAACACCCGGCGGCAATCGGCGGGCATTCACTCTCAAAATTAAAAGACGCCCTTGCGCGTCACGGCAATATAAGGCTTATTCATCCAGGAAAGAATTCATACGACATAATCAGGAATGCCGCCTGTATCATCACGGTAAATTCAAAGGTGGGGGTTGAGGCCATAATGCAGGGCAAACCCGTTGTGGTCCTGGGAAAGACCTTCTACAGAGGGAAAGGCGTTACCATAGACGTGGAAGATATTAATGACGTGTCAAAGGCCATCTCAGAGGCTATCGGCCTCAGGCCCGACATGGAGAAGTCACGGCATTTCCTCAACCGCGCCTTTAAGTGGAGTTACAAAGGCGAGCTTTACGAAAACAGTCCTGAAAATGTCGATTACTTTTATGGGTCTCTCAAGAGTTTTCTTTCAAAATCCGGGCTCATTGCAAATAACGCGAGAGTGCTTGAGGGAGTCGCGAAGTGAGATATAGCAGAGTATTGCTCGTATTCCCGGATTACAAAGGCGGGCACTTCGGTGCGTTACGGCCCCCTGCCGGGCTTGGTTATATTGCAGAAACGCTGAAGGCAAGCAGTATTGAATACGATATCGTAGACATGGCTGCAGGGGCCTCCCAAGACGATCTCGACAATAAGATATCGGCATTCAGTCCTGACCTGATCGGGATAAGCATGATGACATTTATGTATAAAAGGTCCTATGAGATCATCCGGCACATTAAGCGCTCAAATCCCTCCACGGACATAATCGCGGGCGGTCCGCATATATCAACTGTCAGGGAGAAAGTCCTTGAGGAGTGCCCTGAACTGGATTACGGCGCAGTGCTTGAAGGGGAACAGACGATACTGGAGCTTTGCCGGGGAGAAGCCCCTTCCTCCATAAAAGGACTGATTCACAGGGGCGGCGGAGAAATTATTTTTAATGGAGAAAGGGACTTTTCTGAAAACCTTGATATAATACCTTTCCCCACTTTTGAGAAATTTCACCTTGGCAAATACGTGACCGAAGAAATCGGCATAGTGTCATCCAGGGGGTGCCCTCACGGCTGCATATACTGTCCGGTCAAGGCAGCCATTGGAAGGAAGTGGCGCAGGCGGAGCGCTGAGAGCATTGTCAGCGAAATTCAGTACTGGTATGACCGGGGATACAGGCAGTTCAGTATGCTCGATGATAATTTCACATTTGACCGTCAGAGGGTCGTTGATATTTGTGAGAGTATAAAAAAAGGCGGCCTTAACGGTATAGAGCTTAACTGCAATAACGGGGTAAGGGCGGACAAGGTAGATTATGAACTATTGAAATTGATGAAGGAAGCGGGCTTTGCCTACCTCGCCTTCGGGGTTGAAGGCGGCAATGACAGGATACTTAAAAACATTAACAAGGGAATAAAGATGGAGGCCATTGAAAGGGCGATCAAAGACGCGCTGGACATAGGGTTTAAAGTCACGCTCTTTTTCATTGTGGGCTCTCCCGGAGAAACCATGGATGATATCAGGGACTCCATAAAGCTTGCCCTTAAGTACCCTGTGTTTGATGCCAGATTTTATAATCTGATACCGTTTCCCCAGAGTAAACTTTATGACTGGGTCAAAGAGAATGATTACTTTTTAATCGACCCGGCAGACTACCTTAACAACTGCTCCCAGTGGGATTATTCCCCGGTATTTGAAACTCCCGAACTGGGCAGGAAGGAACGCGAACAGGCGCTGAGGATGGTAAGAGAAACAAGGAAAAAAATCCGGTACAATTCAATGAAAGGCGCCCTCACACCAAAGCTCGGTCCGGCTGCGGGCCTGATAGCAAAGGCCTATATAAACGACTGGACACAGGACAAGCTGATGAAAAGCGGGGCGTTAAGAAGAAACCTTAAAAAAGCATTTATGCGGGTGTCAAACTAATAATATGAAAGTCTTATTTATTAATCCTCCGTTTATGGGGCAATTCGGGAAGTTCTCGCGTGAACAGCGCAGCCCGGCCGTCACCAAAAGCGGGACGTTTTATTATCCCATGTGGCTTTGTTATGCTGCTGGACTTCTTGAAAAAAACGGCTTTGAAGTAAAAATCATTGACGCTCCTGCCAAACGTATGGAGCTTAATAAGATGCTTTTATCTGCAAAAGAATTTGCCCCGGCGCTTACAATCGTGGACACCTCAACCCCCAGTATCTATAATGATGCGGAAGTCGCCGCTAAAATAAAGGAGCTGGCAAAGAGCTTTATCATGCTTGTCGGCACCCACCCGTCTGCCATGCCGGAAGAGACCTTAAAGATAAACGCCTCAATTGATGCTGTCGCAAGGAGAGAGTACGAGTATACCGTTCTCGAACTTGCCATGATGTTAAACAAAGGTGTCCCCGACAAAGAGGACCTGAAAAAAATAGACGGCCTTTCCTTCAGGGCAGGAGATGGAGTTATTCATAACAGAGAGAGGGAATTTCTGGATGATGTTGACTCACTCCCGTTCGTCAGTGAGGTCTACAAAAAACATCTTGACTACAGGGACTATTTTTATGCGCACAGCAGGCATCCCATCGTGACCCTCATTACCGGCAGGGGCTGCCCGCATCATTGCGTGTACTGTTTATACCCGCAGACCTTTAACGGGCACAAGCTGAGAAACCGGAGCATAAAGAACGTTGTTGATGAAATTGAATACTGCCTGAATAGTTTCCCTGACCTCAGGGAGATAATGTTTGAAGACGATACTCTTACGGTCAATAAGAAAAGGGCCTTGGAGTTCGCGGAAGAGATATTGAGAAGGGGGCTGAAATTCCAGTGGTCCGCGAATTCACGCGCTGACGTGGACCTGGAGACAATGCTGCTGCTGAAAAAGGCAGGTGCCAGGCTTTTCTGCGTAGGCATTGAGAGCGGAGACCAGAAGGTGCTTGACGCGATGAAGAAAAGACTGACCGTGCCGAAGATCAGGGAATTTTTTAAAGACGCGAAAAAGGCCGGCATTTTAATCCACGGCTGTTTCCTTGTCGGAAATCCCGGAGAGACCAAAGAGACCCTTCAGAAAACCCTGGGCCTGGCCCTTGAACTCAGTCCCGATACCGCCCAGTTTTTTCCCATAATGATTTATCCCGGCACTGAGGCATACAGGTGGGCCAGTGAAAATAAATATCTGACATCTGAAGATTACAGGGAATGGCTTTCTGCCGAGGGACTTCATAACTGCGTTATCTCGCGGCCGGGCCTGACGAATTACGAACTTGTCGAATTCTGCGACAGGGCAAGGCAGAAATTCTATACAAGGCCCTCCTATGTGGCAAAAAAAATTCTCCAGGGCCTTGCAAATCCCCATGAACTGAAGAGGCTGTCAAAAGGGGCGCTGACACTTTCAAGGCATATCTTCAGACGCCACTCCTCCGGAAAGAAAAATGGATGCAATTGCTGACATGGTAACGGTGATCATTCCGGCGTTCAACGCGGAAAAGGCAATCAGCAGGTGCCTCGATGCCCTCACGGGCCAGAATTACAGCGGAGAGCTTGAAATAATTGTCATTGATGACGGCTCCACTGATTCCACCCCGGACATCGTTTCACAATATAAAAGAGTGCAATTAGTAAGACAGAAAAACGCAGGCCCTGCTTCCGCAAGAAACAAAGGCGCTTCAGCCGCCAGGGGAGATATCATCCTTTTTACCGACTCGGATTGTGTTCCTGAGCAGAATTGGATCTCTGAAATGCTCAGACCGTTTCATGAAGACCGTGAGGTTGTGGGCGTCAAAGGCGCATATAAAACACGGCAGAGGGAAATCACTGCAAGGTTTGTCCAGCTTGAATATGAAGACAAGTATAATTACATGCTTAAAGACAAGTATATCGACTTTATCGACACCTATTCAGCAGGCTTCAGGAAAAATATCTTTCTTGAAATGAATGGATACGATACGGCCTTCCCTGTAGCATGCGCAGAAGACGTGGAATTGTCCTACCGGATGTCGAACAGAGGACATAAGATGGTCTTTAATCCTGATGCCGTCGTCTATCACACTCACCCGGACAGGCTGATTGATTATCTGAAGAAGAAATACAAATTCGCGTACTGGAGAATGCTCGCCCTAAAAAAGAACCCTGACAAGGCGCTGAAAGATTCTCACACTCCGCAGATGATGAAACTTCAGCTCCTCTTCCCGCCCCTGATCATCGGGAGCGCGATATTGGCGATTTTGGACATCATCTTTCTTATCCTGACCCTGGTGCTTGTGAAGATATTTCTGGCGACAACCGTTTCCTTTGCCTATAGATCATTAAAAAGCGATGCGATTGTCGGGCTGCTGGCCCCTGTCCTGCTTTTTCTACGGGCTTCGGCGCAATTTTCAGGTGTACTGTTTGGAGCTGTCTTCGCGGGTAAAAGAACTTGAAGTCGCTATACCCCGACTAATTCCTCCAGCGCCTTCAACTGTATTGTCTCACCCATAGCAACAAGTGTATCGCCTCTTTTGATTAAACTTGTTGATTTCGGATTAAATTCCATCTCCCCGGACACCCTCTTTATCGCGACGATTATTATTCCCATTTCCTTCCGTATCCCGCATTCGTCAAGCGCCTTGTTGATTATATGGGATGTCTCTTTGACCCTGATTTCCTCCATCTGCAGTTCAATATTCCCGCTCCTGGTGGCAAACTCGATAAAATCAACGACTGCGGGCTTTAGTATTGTGTGGGCTATCCTTAAACCGCCTATGAAATACGGGGAAACAACATGGTCCGCCCCTGCCCTGAAAAGTTTCTGTTCCGCTCCCTCATCACTGGCCCTCGCCACTATCCTGAGTTTAGGATTCAGCCCTCTCGCGGACAGCACTACATAAAGGTTGTCCGCATCGGTTGAAAGCACGGAAATCAGGCCGCTCGCCTTTTCAATTCCCGCCTCTTTTAAAACAGTGTCCTGGGTTGAGTCCCCCTGAAGCGAGAGGAAATCTTTTTCTATGCCGGCAAAGACCTCCGGGGTCTTCTCAACAATTACAAAAGGGGCGCCGTGCTGAATCATCTCCCTGCAAATAATTCTGCCCATCCTTCCGTAACCGCATATAATGTAGTGGTTCTCCAGTTTCTCTATTTTTTTGCTCAATTTCCTCCTCCCTAAAATGTCTCTGATCTCGCCTTCCAGGACCACCCTGGCCCCGACGCTCAATGAATATAACATAGCACCCACTCCCGAAAGTATCAAAAAGGTCGTAAAAAGCCTACCAACTTTTGAGAGCGGATGGACTTCCATATAGCCTACTGTTGTTAGAGTAATTATTGTCATATAAAAAGAATCAAATAAGTCCCAGCCTTCCAGGATTGTGTAGCCGATGGTCCCAAATGAAATGACCCCTACAATGAGAACAACCGGAAGTATTATCTGCTGCCTTGTAATCACGGTTAATTATAAAGTATCTCCATCAACTTTTTCCTCAGCTTTTCCTGATGCGTCCCTTCCCAGTAAAACTTGTCGCACTTCTGGCATTTATTGAAACTCTCTGTGGTGAGATAAACATATTCCGGGACCCTGTCTTTTGCCTGTTCTTTAGATGCGGGAACGAGGACACTGTTGCACAATGAACATCTGCTGTAGAGACAGGTTTCAAACCTGTCTCTACCAGGATCAAATGGATGAAGGTTAAACGACATGATCACCTTTTTTAGTTGTTCAAAGGGGTCGTTCCCGGTGAGCAGTAATAATTTTTTCAGCCCTCTTACTTTAACCAGGCGTGTATCTCTGGTAAGGAGGACCCTGTCTTCTTCCCATGCAATTCTCAGAAGAAGACTGTCCTCTATATCGGGATAATACAACGTGTCATGACCGAGCAGCCGAAGCCATTTCGCGAGACGGCCCAGCATGGAATCGGCAATGAATTTCATAGTGATATTTCAGCCACGGACTTTCACAGGCTTCTTCAAACAGAAAGCGGGAAGTAAGGGTTTTATTCCTTACTTCCCGCTTTTAACTTGTCACTTTGTTAAAAGTTGCTGTTAAAGCCTTCCTTGGTTTCTACAAAAGTTTCCTTGTACATGTCGGTCCCGGTGCCCGCAGGAATGAGCCTTCCCATGATAATATTCTCTTTCAGCCCTCTCAATTCATCCTGTGCGCCGTTGATCGCGGCCTCGGTAAGCACCCTTGTTGTCTCCTGGAAGGATGCCGCTGAAATAAAGCTGTCCGTGGAAAGCGAGGCCTTGGTAATTCCCAGAAGTATGGGCTGCGCCAGGGCCGGTTTGCCCTTCTGCTTGAGAACCACCCTGTTTTCTTCCTCAAATACGGCCTTGTCTACCTGTTCTCCTGCAAGGAAGTACGTGTCACCGGCATCTTCGATTTTGACCTTTTTCATCATCTGGCGGACCACGACTTCGATGTGTTTGTCATTGATGGCAACACCCTGAAGCCTGTACACCTTCTGCACCTCATCCACAAGGTATCTCTGCAGTTCGTTGGGGCCGAGTATTTCGAGTATGTTATGTGGATTGATGGAGCCGTCCATCAGGGCCTCTCCTGCCCTTACCCAGTCACTTTCATGCACGCTCAGATGTTTGCCTTTGGGGATGAGATATTCCCTCGTGTCCGTTCCGCCCTTAACATTAACAACTCTCTGCCCCTTGTGGAAGCCCTTGAATTCGACTACGCCGTCTATCTCGCTCACGATGGCCTGCTCTTTGGGTTTCCTCGCCTCAAAAAGCTCTGCTACCCTGGGGAGACCGCCGGTGATATCTTTGGTCTTTGTTGTTTCCCTCGGGATCTTGGCTATAACATCACCCGGATGAACAATCGATGTCTTGTCCACCAGTACGTGCGAACCGGAAGGCAGGAGGTACCGTGCTAGAGCATTTGTCCCCGGTATCCTCAATGTAGACTTGCCGTGTTCGTCCTTTATTGAAATCCTGGGCCTCATATGCGCAGGGTATTCTATTATGACCTTGTGGGCCAGTCCTGTGACTTCGTCCACTTCTTCCTTTACTGATACGCCCTCAACGATATCGCCGAGCGCGATCCTTCCGCCGACCTCGGTTATAATCGGCAGTGAATACGGGTCCCACTCTACGAGTAGTTGCCCGGCTTCTACTTTCTGACCATTTTTGATCTTCAGCTTGGCGCCGTACACAACGGAGTATTTCTCTCTCTCTCTCCCCTTGGCGTCAGCAATGGCTATGCTCCCGTTACGGTTCATGACAATGAGGGAGCCTGTCCTGTCTTTAACCGTAGACAGCTCAAGGAACTTGACCGTTCCGCTGTTCTTTGCCTCAAGGACCGTCTGTTCGACTAATCTCGTGGCCGTACCTCCGATATGGAAGGTCCTCATCGTAAGCTGCGTCCCCGGCTCTCCGATGGACTGTGCAGCCATGATCCCGACCGCCTCGCCTATTTCCACAATTCCACCCCTGCCCAGATCGCGTCCATAGCATTTTTTACATACTCCGACTTTTGATTCACAGGTCAGGACCGAACGGATCAGCACCCTGTCGATGCCGGCTGCCCCAATCTTCTCCGCCAGTTCATCCGTTACCTCCTGGTCCCTTGATACGATCTTCTCCCTGGTTACAGGGTCCTTTATATCTTCGGCAACGATCCTGCCGTAAACCCTTTCCTCAAGGGGTTCGATTATTTCACCGCCTTCAATAAGGCTTGTCACTGTGATCCCCGCGTGTGTCTTGCAGTCGTCTTCTCTTATAATAACGTCCTGTGTAACATCAACGAGTCTTCTTGTAAGATAACCTGAATTCGCCGTCTTCAGCGCTGTATCCGCAAGGCCCTTTCTGGCACCGTGAGTTGAAATAAAATACTGAAGCGGTGTCAGCCCTTCCCTGAAGTTAGCGGTGATCGGGGTCTCGATAATTTCTCCTGAGGGTTTTGCCATAAGGCCTCTCATACCCGCAAGCTGCCTCAACTGTGCAGCGGACCCCCTGGCGCCTGAATCAGCCATCATGAAGATACTGTTAAAAGACCTTCTCTCTTTCAGTTCCTCTTCGGACAATTTAGTGATATCTTCCACCCCTTCAGAACCCAGCTCCTTCATCATTTCATCGGCTATCTTCTCCGTAACATCCGCCCATATATCGACGACCTTGTTATACCGCTCGCCGTTTGTGATAAGACCGTCAGCGTACTGTTTTTGGACATCAAGCACTTCCTGTTCGGCTTCTTTTATAAGCTCCGGCTTTTTTGTGGGTATATGCATATCGTCTATGCAAATGGAGTTTCCAGCCAGGGTAGCGCTTGCGAAACCGAGTTTTTCAATATTATCCAGAAGAATGACCGTGGCCTTTCTGCCGAGTCTCTTAAAACAGAACTCGACAAGCTTGCCGATTTCCTTTTTGGTCATTTCCTTATTGACCATTGAAAACGCCATGCCTTCCGGCAAAGTTTCCCCGAGAATGATGCGTCCCGCAGTAGTGTCCACAAAAGCGCCGTTCATCCTTACCCTGATCGGGGCGTGCTGATCAACTATACCGGCATCAAACGCGACCCTGACTTCTTCCGGGCCGTAAAATACCTTCCCCTCCCCTTTTGCGCCATTTCTCAGTTTTGTCAGATAGTAGATGCCTAGGACCATGTCCTGCGTCGGGGTCGCTATAGGCTTGCCGCTGGCAGGGCTGAGGATATTATTTATGGACATCATCAGCACCCTTGCCTCTACCTGCGCCTCGATTGAAAGAGGGACATGCACGGCCATCTGGTCACCGTCGAAGTCAGCGTTAAACGCAGTGCAGACGAGGGGATGAAGCCGTATGGCCTTGCCCTCCACGAGTTTTGGATCAAAGGCCTGCATGCCGAGGCGATGCAGGGTCGGGGCGCGGTTTAAGATTACAGGGTGTTCCCTGATGACCTCATCAAGACAGTCCCATATTACGTCTTCTCCGCGTTCAACTATTTTCTTTGCTGCTTTTATGGTAGTTACATAACCCTTTTCTTCGAGTTTGCTGAATATATAAGGTTTGAAAAGCTCAAGCGCCATGGTCTTGGGCAGGCCGCACTGATGCAGTTTGAGCTCAGGACCTACAACAATAACGGAACGGCCTGAGTAGTCCACCCTCTTTCCCAGGAGGTTCTGCCTGAAGCGTCCCTGTTTGCCTTTAATCATGTCACTCAGGGACTTCAGCGGCCTCTTTGTTGCGGCCTTGAGCACGCGGCTTCTCCTGCCGTTGTCAAACAGCGCGTCAACCGCTTCCTGGAGCATCCTTTTTTCATTGCGTATAATGACGCTCGGTGCATTAAGCTCCATAAGTCTTTTCAGTCTGTTGTTTCTGTTTATGACCCTCCTGTAGAGATCATTCAGGTCTGATGTTGCAAATCTGCCGCCCTCAAGGGGAACGAGCGGACGGAGGTCCGGAGGCAGGACCGGGATAACGTCCATGATCATCCATTGAGGTTTATTGCCTGACTTTCTGAAGGCCTCTACCACTCTCAGTCTTTTTGTAAGCTTCCTCTTGATCCCGAGGGAGGAGGACGCGATGATCTTGGCCCGTAATTCTTTTGCCAGCTTATCAAGGTCCAGGGAACTGAGGAGTTCCTTTACTGCTTCAGCCCCCACGCCCGCCTTGAACTTGTCGCCGAATTCCTGGACATGTTTTCTGTATTCCTCGTCGGTGAGAAGCTCTCTCTCTTTGAGCTTTGTTTCTCCGGGATCGACGATAATATAGCTTTCAAAGTAAAGCACCTTCTCAAGCTGGCGCATGGTCATGTCAAGGAGCGTGCCGATCCGTGATGGTATGCCCTTTAAAAACCATATATGCGCCACAGGGGTGGCAAGCTCTATGTGCCCGAGCCTCTCACGCCTCGACTTTGCCTGTATGACTTCTACTCCGCATTTGTCGCAGACGACTCCCCGGTGTTTCATCCTCTTGTATTTGCCGCAGATGCATTCCCAGTCCTTGACAGGTCCGAAAATCTTGGCACAGAAGAGGCCGTCTCTCTCCGGCTTGAAGGTACGGTAATTTATGGTTTCGGGCTTCTTGACTTCGCCGTAAGACCAGGCCCGGATTTTTTCAGGCGATGCAAGCTTTATTTTTATTGCCTGGAACTCGGTCGGATTCTTCGGCTTCTCAAATATTGAATATATATCTTCCACTTAATTCCCCCTTATCAGGTTTTAATGAAAATTCAAACTCAAACTTTTTGCATTCAGCAAGCTGCTTTTTGCAGTTCAAAACAAAGTCTGTTACTTTGCCTTGCCCGAGGTGGTCACTTTGCGTTTCTCAACCTCGTCTTTTTCCTCAATCAGATCAATATCGAGACCCAGGCTCTGGAGCTCTTTTATCAAAACATGGAATGACTCAGGCACTCCGGGTTCGAGGTTTGCGTCTCCTTTGACGATGGCCTCATATACCCTGGCCCTGCCGGCGACGTCATCGCTCTTGACTGTAAGGAATTCCTGCAGGGTGTACGCAGCGCCATAAGCCTCAAGCGCCCATACTTCCATCTCTCCGAGTCTCTGGCCGCCGAACTGGGCCTTACCGCCCAAAGGCTGCTGTGTGACAAGCGAGTAAGGGCCTATGGAACGGGCATGTATTTTATCATCCACCAGGTGATGGAGCTTGAGTATATACATATTCCCTACTGTAATGGGTTTCTGGAAAGGCAGACCCGTCTTGCCGTCATAAAGGGTGATCTGTCCGCTCGGCGGGAGTTTCGCCTCCACCAGCAGCTCCTTGATTTCCTTTTCAGTGGCCCCTTCAAATACCGGAGTTGATACATAAATATCAAGCTCCTTAGCGGCCCAGCCAAGGTGGGTTTCGAGTATCTGTCCGACATTCATTCGGGACGGAACGCCAAGGGGGTTGAGAACAACATCCACAGGGGTGCCGTCAGGGAGGTAAGGCATTTCCTCTTCGGGAACTACAATTGAGATAACGCCCTTATTCCCGTGCCGGCCGGCCATCTTGTCGCCGACCTGTATCTTCCTCTTCATGGCAACATATACTTTAACGATCTTAAGCACTCCGGGCGGCAGTTCATCTCCCTTTTTAAACTGTTCCATCCTGGCATTAAAATCGCTTTCAAGCTGCTTCACCTGTCTGCTGACCTCGTCTTCAATAAGTTTGATATCGTCTCTCTTCTGGTTGTCCGACAGTTTAATCTTGCGAAGCATCTTGTCAGGTATCTGGTCGAGAATTTTCTCGGTAATCGTTTTCCCGCTGTCACACAGGGTCCCGCTGATGCCCGTGACTTTTACTTCCTCCGCTACTTTTTCCCCGAGGAGCAGCTTGCGTGTCCTGAGATAGCTGTTTTCCTTCAGAATTCTTACCTCGTCATCGAGGTTGCGCTGTAAATAGGCCATCTTGTCTTCCTGTATACTTTTGGTCCTCTTGTCCTTTGCAGAACCTTTTCTCGTAAACACTTTTACATCCAGGACGGTCCCTTCAATTCCAGGCGGAACATAGAGACAGTTTTCCCTTACCTCTTCCGCCTTTTCCCCGAATATCGCCCTGAGCAGCTTTTCCTCCGGCGTAAGCTGGGTCTCGCTTTTGGGGGTGACCTTGCCCACGAGGATGTCCCCGGGTTTTATCTGTGCCCCGGTCCTGATAATGCCGCTTTCGTCCAGGTCCTTTAAGGCCTCTTCCCCTATGTTGGGGATGTCTCTTGTTATCTCTTCAGGCCCGAGTTTTGTCTCCCGGGCTTCTATCATGAACTCTTCAATATGTATTGAAGTGAATACATCGTCTTTCACGAGGCGCTCGCTGAGAATAATAGCGTCCTCAAAGTTATATCCTCCCCACGACATAAAGGCGACCATGACATTCCTGCCCAATGCTAGTTCCCCCATTTCAGTGGCCGGGCCGTCTGCGATGACCTGCCCCTTTTTCACCTTATCGCCCGCCTTGACCACGGGTTTCTGGTTTACGCAGGTGGCCTGGTTTGAGCGGTAAAATTTAATCAGGTTATAAATGTCCACTCCGCCGTCGCTGCAGCGTATGACTATCCTTGATGCGTCCACGGCCTCCACTACTCCGCTTCTTTTTGCTGCGGCTATGACACCCGAGTCCCTTGCTGCGACTGCTTCTATCCCGGTGCCTACCCTGGGGGCATCTGTCTTAAGCAGCGGAACGGCCTGCCTCTGCATGTTGGAGCCCATCAGCGCCCTGTTGGCGTCGTCATTTTCAAGAAACGGGATCAGCGAAGCCGACACGCTGACTATCTGCTTTGGTGATACGTCCATGTACTGGACCTCTTCCGGAGTAACCAGCCTGAAGTCACCTCCGATTCTCACCGAGACAGTCTCGGTTGTCAGATTGCCCTTGGCATCCATCGGCGATGTCGCCTGAGCAACAATATAATTTTCTCCATCGATTGCGGAAAGATACTCAATATCCCCGGTGACCTTCCCGTTTTTGACTTTTCTGTATGGTGATTCGATAAAGCCGAAGTCATTCACCCTTGCGTATGAGGCCAGAGACGTAATCAGACCGATGTTAGGCCCTTCCGGCGTCTCTACAGGACAGATACGGCCATAGTGCGTGGGGTGTACATCTCTGACTTCAAAACCGGCCCTTTCCCTTGTCAGACCTCCGGGACCCAGGGCGCTTAATCTCCTCTTGTGCGTTATCTCGGACATCGGGTTCGTCTGGTCCATAAACTGGCTCAACTGACTTGAACCGAAGAATTCCTTTATTACCGCGATAACGGGTTTTGCATTAATTATGTCGTGAGGCATTGCAGTCTCAAGCTCGGTAAGGGTCATCTTCTCCTTAATGGCCCTCTCCATTCTTACAAGACCGATCCTGAACTGGTTTTCAAGCAGCTCTCCGACCGCCCGTATCCTTCTGTTGCCGAGGTGGTCAATGTCATCTACTTCACCCTTGCCGGCCCGCAGATCAAAAAGATATCTGAGTATCTCTACAATGTCTTTGTCCGTCAATACCCTGGTCTCAAGAGGAACATCAAGTCCGAGCCTCTTGTTCAGTTTGAGTCTCCCGACCACGGAGAGATCATATCTCTTGGGGTCAAAAAACAGGCCTTCAAAGAGAGACCTTGCGTCTGCAATCGAAGGGGGTTCGCCCGGCCTCAGCTTTTTATAAATCTCAATCAGCGCCTCCTCTGTACTATTTACCTTGTCAAGCAGGAGCGTGTCTCTCAGGGAAGGGAGGTACCGTATACCGTCAATAAAAAGCAGATTAAGGGAAGGGATTTTTATAGACAATATCTTCTCTACCATTCCTTCCGTAAGCTTTTCATTGCTTTCCAGTATAATCTCGCCTGTCTCAGGGTCGATAATATCAGCCAGTGTGACCCTTTCAAGCAGCTCTTCTTTGGCTATCGGTATCTGGGTAATCCCCGCAGCCTCCATCTTCTTGAAGGCTGCCTTCGTTATCCTTCCGCCTTCCTTGACAAACACTTCGTCTGATTTTGGGTCAACAATATTTTGGATGGCCCTCAGTCCGACAAGCACCGCAGTCACTTTGCGCGACGGAACACCGTTTTTTATTACTATTTCTTCTATTGGATAATAAGTCCTGAGGATCTGTTCTTCCGTATAGCCGAGGGCTTTAAGGATGATTGTGGCATGAAGTTTCTTCCTGCGGTCAATTCGCACGTAAAGAGTATCTTTCGTATCAAACTCGAAGTCAAACCATGAGCCTCTTGCAGGTATTATACGGGCTGAAAAGATGACCTTCCCGCCGACCTGTGACTTGCCTTTATCGTGGCTGAACAATATCCCGGGAGACCGGTGAAGCTGGCTGACTACTACCCTCTCAACGCCGTTGATGACAAATGTGCCTGTTTCAGTCATTAACGGGAGTTCCCCCAGATATACTTCCTGTTCCCTGGACTCTTTCAGCCTGCGTTGTCCTGAATCGCCCTTTTCCCACAAATTCAGGTTGACCCTGATTTTAAGAGGGGCCGCGTAATTGACGCCTTTTTCGAGGCATTCTCTCACGCCGTATTTCGGACTTGCAAGAATATATTCTATAAACTCGATCGAGGCCGTCTCGTTGTAATCGAGGATGGGAAATACGCTTTTAAATGCCCCCTGCAGGCCGCTGATTTCTCTTTCGTGCGGGGCTGTTTTTTCCTGCAGGAAACGTTCGAATGACCGAGTCTGAATTTCGATAAGATTTGGAATAGCAAGAATCTCGGGAATCTTCCCAAAATTTTTTCTTACCCTTAAACCTTCTGCCATAATTCTCCTTTACTGAAGGGTTCCAGGACTTGAGGGTCCAAGGATTCAGGTGATTAAGATATTTATCTTATTTGCAACCCGAACCCTTGATTCCCCGGTCCCCTGGACCCTGTTTTTATTTATTTCAACTCTACTGTCGCGCCCTGCTCTTCAAGCTTGGCCTTCATAGCAGCGGCCTCTTCCTTTGAAACTCCGGTTTTTACCGGCTTGGGAGCTCCGTCAACAAGCTCCTTGGCCTCTTTAAGGCCCAGGCTTGTAAGCTCTCTTACGACCTTGATGACCTGGATCTTCTTGTCGCCTACTGTTGCAAGGACAACATCAAAACTTGTTTTTTCCTCCTCCGCTGCAGGGGCTGCTGCCCCGGGGGCTGCTGCTGCCATTGCTACAGGCGCTGCTGCGGTGACTCCATATCTCGTTTCAAATTCCTTTATGAACGCGGACATATCCAGAATAGTCATCTTATCAATAAATTCAAATACCTCTTCTTTGTTAACAGACATCTTTTTCCTCCTTAATTTGTTTTGATAGTCATCAGTAACGCAGTCTGTAGTCAGGGACAAACCGCTGTCCCTTCTACGCGATGCGGCACTCTAACTGTTTTCTTTTTTTTGTTTTAGTCCTTCCATTGCATACATAAACTGGGTAAGGGTTGAATTCAACAGACCGGCCAGCTTGCTCAAAGGCGACTGCATGGCTCCGACAAGCATAGACAGCAGGACCTCTCTCGGAGGAAGCTCCGATATGGCCTTGATCTGCGCAGGCGCATAGAGCGCGCCTTCAACGACCCCGCCCTTTATTTCAAGCTTCTCGTTGGTCTTGCTGTATTCGAGGACTTTCTTGACAACAAGCACAGGATCATCATAACCGATTGCGATACCGATGGGACCGGAAAAAACATCTTTGGCAACATTTACAGGCGTGCCCTCTGCCGCTCTTTTGGCAAGGGTATTTTTTACAACCTTGAACTCCACATCAGAAGCCCTTAGCGCAATACGAAGACTGGTAAGTTCTTCAACATTGAGGCCGCGGTAATCGGTAAAGACAATCCCCTTTGCTTTTGCGAACTTGTCTTGAAGCTCTGATACAATACGGGATTTTTCTTGTTTATTCAGCTTATTCACCTCCTTTTATATCAGAGACTCCAGAATAGTTGACCTGCATGCAGAGAAGTGTGGAAAAAGTCTTTTGTAAACTCCAACGCACTTATTATATTCTCACTTTTTATGCAGTCTATGCAGGCCGGCACAATTTTACCTTATTTAAGCGACCCCATCTGAAAGGGTTGCGCCTGCAGTCTCTGACTTATTTATTTCATGGTCTTCAGTTTTAGACTGAAACCAGCACTGACAACTTTTTATGCCGAAGCAATACTGGAAACATTTACCAGGACACCGACTCCCATGGTAGATGAAATAGAGAGCTTCCTGAGATATTTCCCTTTGCTTGTCGACGGCTTCGCCTTTTCAATTGATTTAATCACGGTCATGGCATTATCTAAAAGTTTATCACTTTCAAAAGACACCTTGCCTATGGATACGTGAACTACGCCTGCCTTTTCAGCCCGGTAGTCAGCTTTACCCGCTGTTATGTCCTTGACTGCTTTTCCAACGTCAAACGTGACCGTACCTGATTTGGGGTTCGGCATGAGACCTCTTGGTCCCAGCACCTTACCGAGTTTTCCAACCAGCCCCATAAGGTCAGGCGTCGCGACCACTTTGTCAAAGTCCACCCAGCCGCCCTGAATTTTTCCACAAGGTCCTCGGCTCCTACGAAATCGGCCCCCGCGCTTTGTGCTTCCATGGCTTTTTCTCCCTTGGCAAATACAAGCACCCTGATTTTCTTTCCAAGGCCATGGGGCAATACCACGCTCCCCCTTACCATCTGGTCAGACTTTTTCGGATCAATGCCAAGCCTGACGGCCAGATCAACTGTCTCGTCAAACTTCGTGTGCACAAGCTGCTTGACAAGATCCACAGCCTCTTTAAGCTCATACTGCTTTGTTCTATCTATTTTCTCTTTAGCGCTGTCATGTTTCTTGCTCATTTAATACCCCCGTCTTTATTCCTGAATTAATACTTCTCAATTCGCAATTGGCAATTCCTAATTAATAATGTCCACGCCCATGCTTCTTGCCGTACCCTTTATGGTCTCCATGGCCTTCTCCACATTAAACGCATTGAGGTCCGTCAGCTTTGTCCTGGCTATCTCTCTCACCTGGTCCATGGTAAGCTTGCCGACTTTATCTTTGTTTGGAGTGCCTGAACCTTTTATGATGCCCGCGGCCTTTTTAATCAACTCTGAGGCCGGCGGAGTCTTTAAGATAAATGTAAAGGTCCTGTCCTTGTATATAGTAAGGACACACGGAATAATCGTATCTCCCAACGCCTGTGTCTGGGCGTTAAATGACTTGCAAAAGTCCATTATATTTATCCCGTGCGGACCTAATGCAGGCCCTATGGGAGGGGCCGGATTGGCCTTTCCCGCTGCTACCTGCAATTTCACCATTGCCGTTACTTCTTTTTTTGCCATCGAAACCTCCAGAAATACAAAAATTCAAAACTCAAAGGCCTGAAATAATGATCCGGAATTTACTTTATATCAGCTTCTCTCCGTATTTTGACTTTTTATTTTGTATTTAATTTATTGAGTTCTTTCTACCTGAAGAAAGTTCAGTTCAACAGGAGTCTGCCTGCCGAATATAGTTACCATTACCCGCAATTTATCGTGGACCTCGTCTATCTCGTCGACAAACCCGTTAAAATTGGCAAAGGCGCCGTCCATAATTCTTACGCTGTCACCTCTCTCAAACTGCGTCTTGACCTGTGTTGCAGGTCCCTTTTCAATCTGCTGAACAATCACGTCAATTTCTTCCTGCTGCACCGACGCAGGTTTGTCGCCTCCGACAAACCCCGTAACCCTCGGGGTACTGCTTACAAGATGCCATGTGTCATCGTCGAGTTCCATCTCAATAAGAATGTATCCGGGATAAAATTTCTTCGTGGTTTCTTTTTTCTTTCCAGACTTCAGCTCAACAACCTTTTCCGTAGGAATTAAGATCTGAGAAATTTTATCGCCGAACCCTCTCCGCTGGACATTGTCCTCTATCGCAGTCTTTACTTTCTCCTCAAATCCTGAATACGTATGCACTACATACCACTGTTTCGCCATAAGTTCTCCTACTTGATCACCATTCCGATAAATTTGGAAAGAACCAAATCAATCATGCCTAAAAATACGGCTATTATTAAAACCAGCACAACAACTACTTTTGTGGAACCTATCACTTCTTCCCGTGACGGGAAAACCACCTTTTTTATCTCAACCTTTACTTCTCTGAAAAAATTTTTGATCTTCTCAAACACTTGGTTGCCTCTCTTTTATATATACCGTAAATTTTCATGTTCGCAACTGCGAACATACATCCATTCACGAGTTTTGATGGCAATTATAGTTTTAAATTTAAATCCTGTCCACTCCGGCTTCAAGTCTGTCTCCAATGCTAAAAATGGCAGGCCAGGAGGGATTCGAACCCCCAACCCTCGGATTTGGAGTCCGACGCTCTAGCCGTTAGAGCTACTGGCCTAATCCTTACAAACTCCAAATGACAACTTACAAATTCCAAATTGGATTTTGGTGTTTGGAATCCGGGATTTGATTCTTTATGCCTTTGTCTCTTTATGCTCCACATGTTTTCTGCAGTGCCTGCAGTATTTCTTGAGAACGAGCTTGTCCGTAACGTTTTTTTTGTTTTTTGTGGTTGAATAATTCTTGTTTTTACAGCTCGCACATTGTAAAAGTATTATGTCCTGCATTTAATTCTTCCTCCGTGTAAATTGTCCGCTGTTCCCTTTTTTAACGGTCACGTTAAACAGACACGCTTCACGTTTCCTTATTCTATTACTTCTGTAACGACGCCGGCCCCTACGGTCCTTCCGCCTTCTCTTACCGCAAACCTCAGCTCCTTCTCCAT